>CALDEO010000083.1 GCA_937942465.1 uncultured Saprospiraceae bacterium | reverse complement strand
AAACCAAAAAAGCTCCGAAATACAAAGATTTCAGAGCTTTTAAGTTGACTCACTAGGACTCGAACCTAGAATGACGATACCAAAAACCGTAGTGTTACCATTACACCATGAGTCAATTTGGAGTGCAAATTTATAATATTTACGATACTAAATAAACATTAAGGCAAAAAAAAATTATTCTTCCTCAAATAATTGATAAATATCAGCGTACATCCTCCCGTATTCATTGTAGTCTAGGCCATATCCGACAACAAAATCATCTTCTATATCAAAGCCTCTATATTCTATTTTTAGTGGAAATTCTAGCTTATTTGGCTTTACAAGCAGACTTGCAATGGCAATACTTCGACAAGATCGATGTGATAATACCTCTTGATAATGGTGTAATGTTCTACCAGTATCGACAATATCTTCTACAAGAATTACATCCTTATCTTTTATGTCAAGAGTACAGTCCATTATAACTTTGACATTGCCTGTAGACTCTGTACCTACATAACTAGATATTTTGACGAAAGTCATCGGCGCATCCAATGCCGTCGCCTTGAGTAAGTCAGAGGCAAACATGTATGCCCCGTTCAACACAACGATAAATACTGGGTCCTTGTCTTTATAATCTACAGCAATGCGATCTGCCAATACTTCGATCTGTTTTTGTATTTGACTTTGAGTCAAATACTTCTTAAAAACTAAATCCTGAATTTTTACTTTATCTGTCATCTCGTAGTCCATATTTATCGATCAAATATACTAAACTTGTAATAGAGGCTGCTCCAAGTTCTAATTCTCTCTTATTGACCGCACCAATAACATCGGTACTCGTATGGTGGTAATCAAAGTATCGCTGCGGATCAGGTTTAAACCCAATCAATAAACCCTTCTGTGATTTCAATGGAGAAATATCGGCACCGCCACCCCCTTTCTTAATATATAACCCATATGGTGAGAATAGATCTTCCCATGATTTAAGTGTCGAAAAAAACTCCTTGTAATGCGTCGTATCTCCATCACAAGTAAATCCTTGCGGTGTAAATCCACCACTATCAGATTCTAATGCAGCAAGATGGTATTCACTCGCGGCATTGGATACCTCTGCATACTTCTTACCGCCAGCAAGGCCATTTTCTTCATTCATAAACAAGACACATCTGATTGTTCGCTTAGGCTTGTATTGAATATTTTTGAACGTATGCATCACCTCTATAGCATGCATACACCCAGCACCATCATCATGAGCGCCATGACCTATATCCCAAGAGTCAAGATGACCTCCTACAAGAATAATCTCCTCAGGGTACGTCGTCCCTCTGATCTCTCCTATGACATTGTAAGACTCTCTCTTCTCCTTGTTCTGACAATAATTTTCTAGATATATTTCTACTTTGCCTTTTGACAAGTCATTACTCAATATCTCTGCATCATTAGTAGAAATTGCTAATGCAGGAATAGGCACTACTCCATCTGCGTAGACAGTGACTCCTGTATGAGGGATATCATCAAGATTGACTGTCATCGATCTTACTATTGTACCGACGGCACCGTACTCACTAGCCACTGATGGGCCATATACTCGCTGATCTACACCTCCACCATAAGCCGAAAACGGATTAAGCTTCATCGGATCCATAGGTCTATTGTAAAATACGATCTTGCCATTGACTATATCCTTACCGAGGGCACGCAACTCGTCAAGTGATTGCACTTCGATTACCTCTGCAGTGACACCACCGGCACCGGTACCTACCGAATTGCCCAACGATGTACAATTGAGTTTTTTATTGGTAGTCATGTTTTTAACAATTTCTACATCGCCTCTCTCCCAGACAGGCACCATCAATGCTTGTGTATATACGGTGTCTAGATTTAAGCTTTCTAACTTATTTTTAACAAAATACACAGCATCATTGGCACCGTCAGATCCACTCAATCTACCGCCAATTGTATTGCACATTTCATCTAACCACCCAAAACACTTACTTTCTGTTAAAATATTTTCATAAATATTTTTTATGAAAAGTGGGTCGTTTTCTTGTGCATGTACTCGATTGATTGACAAATTGCAGAGAACAAGCATAATTGTAATCAACATATTATATTTATATTTCATATATAACCATATTTTATTCTTAATTTTTAGTTTAAAACAAATTAATATTTGTCATTTCGTAAAATATATCACATTTGTACTGAAAGCACATGATTAACACCAACCGAGAAAAAGGGAAAACAATCTGCATTCATTTGGTCAAGAATGAGTTAATGTGATTAATAATAGCTCATTTATTATTTGGATTTTACGATACTTTTAGCAAATCTTGCGTCTAAGATATTACATTATAGCTTAACCCCATAATTAAAAAATCGCTGCATGTTCATAGACATATTACATGCTTTACTTACTGGAAGTGCTAAGAGTAGCATGAAAGATGAGGAGATTGTACAAGAGTATCTGCTTACGCAAAAAGGATATTATTTTGATATTCTGTATAAAAGATACTCAGGAAAAGTTTTTGGAAAATGTATCTCTCTTCTAAAAAATGAAGAAGCAGCTGAGGACGCTGTACAAGAGATATTTATGAAGATTTTGTTCAACTTAAGTAAGTTCAGTGGAAAATCTAAATTCTCCACTTGGATATACTCCATTACTTACAATTTTTGCATTGATACCATTAGGCGAAGGAAAAAAGATCCTAGCACATTAGTAGATGACATCGCTTCGCATGACGTTGCAGAGGATGTAGAGGATGCTTTTTTATTAGAAATGAACATAAAAAAACTTAAAGTAGTCTTGGAAAAGATTCCTGTAGCTGATAAAGCTATCCTACTTATGAAATATCAAGATGAGATGTCTATACGGGATATCGGAGGTATCCTTGACAAATCAGAAAGCGCGATAAAGATGAAAATTAAGAGGGCCAAACAAAAATTTAAAAAGGTTCACCACGAAATCTTTAGTAATACTTAAATCTAGTGCTATGAAAGCTAATAATTTTAAAGCTTTACAAGAGGAAAATGAAGATAGGTTTGCGAATAAAAGCGAAGGCGTTAAAAAGAACGTAAACCACTCTATTGGATTGGTAAAAATGATTGGCAATATGTTTGATCTTTTTATCCCTCGAATATTTTCTGTGTTCACTTATATGTCTGGAGGTAGCCCTTCTGATAAAAATCAAGATGAAGACAAAAAAAATACAACGAAGTATCCCAACACCAAATAACAACAACTAACGAACAACATTTATGCTATTACAATTAAATTTTAGTGAAGGTCCTCTAGCAGATATGATAAGCTCATTCTTATCAGGTGTACCAAAAATAGTAATGGCGGCAGTCATTATGATCATAGGTCTGATCATAGCTAAAATTGTTAAAAAGGCCTTTAAAAAATTATTAGTCAAAATAAACATTGACCAAATAGGTGATAAATTAAACGAAATAGAAATAGTTAATAAAGCGAATGTCAAGATTGTATTTAGTACAATACTTAGCACTGTTCTATATTATACTATTGCCATTTTCTTTTTGATCATTGCGGCTGACGTACTTGCAATGCCTGCTATTACCGATCTTGTATCTCAGATCTTCTTAATGATTCCAAAATTATTGCTAGCATTGGTATTGTTAGTGTTGGGTATCTTATTTGCTGAGATTATAAGGAAAGTAGTATACACTGCACTTAAGTCAATAGGTATCCCATCAGCTAATCTAATAGCGACATTTTTGTTTTATTTTCTCTTTATCAATTTTGCCCTAAGTGCTCTTAAGCAAGCGCAAATTAGTATGGAAATCTTATCACAGAATATCTCTATCCTTATCGGTGGTATCGTATTAGCATTTGCAATCGGTTACGGTCTTGCATCAAAGAGTGTAGTTGCCAATTTCTTGGCTTCTTTCTACTCCAAAGGAAAAATTAACATTGGTGATACCGTTACTTTAGACGGTGTTACGGGTCAAATTATAGACATGGATTCAACTTCTCTCAGTATACAGACTGCTGATAGCACTGTAGTGATGCCGATGAGTATGACTTCACAAAAGCAAATTCAAATACACAATAAATAATTTAAATTAAAACCAAAACAAATTTAATACAATGAAAAAATCATTTATTCTATTAGCATTATGTTTAGCATTCGGTGCTACATCATTTGCACAGTCTTTAGAAGAGTTAAAAGCAAGTAAAGCTTCTAAAACAATCATGATGGACACTAAGAAAGGTGAAATTAAAGCTCTTGAAACTGAATTAGCTTCTATTCAGGATGCCATTCACAAGTTATCAGGTTGGAGATTTGGTCTTTCTGGTTTAGTTGGATTTAACTATAACAACTCTAACGGTTGGATAGCTAACCCTAACCCTGACGCAAGCTCTAGTGCATTAAACTTAGGAGTTACAGCTTTCGCTAACATTGACAGAACTAAAACTTTCTGGAATAACAAAATGATCCTTACAAAAGCTTGGCAAGATGTGAACATCGCTGACGTAGCTGATGGTGTTGAAGATCCAGGTCTTTTTGATCAAGGTACTGTTGATATCTTAAACATTTCTTCTCTTGCAGGTTACAAGTTAACTGATAAGTTTGCTTTATCTGGAATGGGTGAATTGAATACTTCTTTAGGAAACTTCTTAGAGCCAGGAACTATGGATATCGGTCTTGGAGCTACATGGTTACCAATCGAAAACATGACTGTAGTTATACACCCATTGAACTATAGATATGCATTCTCTTCAGGTCTTAACGCATTCGAATCTACAGGTTCTATTGGTGCTAAAGTAAGAGTTGATTATACAAGAGAATTAATGATTGTAGGTAAGAAAGTTGCTTGGTCTTCTACTTTATCTTCATTCATCCCTTATGCTAGTGCAGAAGGTGAAGATCCATCATTATTCGAATACACATGGTTGAACACTTTATCTTTCGAAGTATGGAGAGGTATTGGTGTAGGTGTTGGATTCGGTGTAAGAGATGCTGAATTCGAAAGTGTAGATTCACAATCTTATACATCTTTAGGTTTGACTTACGGATTCTAAGACATGAAAATATAGGTTATTTGAAATCTTCAAATAATACAAAATATACATGAACCCACTTATTAGCCCAGCATTTTATGCTGGGCTTTTTTTTTGTGCCAAAGCAATTGTATTATCTTGCCACCAATACTCCGATTTACACCAAATATGCGCTTTCTTATAAAGAGGTATTTGATTGCAATCTGAATAGTATAATCTTGAAATAACAACTATGTCTGATAAAAAACTCTTTCTTCTTGATGGTCATGCACTCGTTTATCGTGCTCATTACGCATTTATCAATAGACCACTGATCAACTCCAAAGGCTTAGATACTTCAGCCATTACAGGTTTTGTAAGATCTCTATGGGATATCATGAAGAATCAAAAACCTACGCATCTCGCCGTGGCCTTTGATCCAAAAGGTGGAACATTCAGACATGAGCAATATCCTTTATATAAGGCCAATAGGAATGAACAACCAGAACCGATCACTATCGCACTACCGATCATAAATGAAATCGTTAAAGGATTTAATATTCCGATCGTTACAATCCCCAACTATGAGGCCGATGATGCTATAGGTACCCTGGCCAAACAAGCAGAAAAAGAAGGATTTAAAGTATACATGGTAACTCCTGATAAGGATTATGCTCAACTTGTATCTGAAAATATATTCATGTACAAACCATCGCGACAAGGCAATGGTGTGGAAATATTGGGAATACCCGAAGTATTAGAAAAATGGGATATCGAACGCGTAGATCAAGTCATCGATGTACTCGGTCTACAGGGAGATGCGGTAGATAACATCCCTGGCGTACCGGGTGTAGGAGCTAAGACTGCTGTCAAATTGCTCAAACTATACGATAGTATGGAAGGAATACTAGAAAATGTAGATAAGCTCAAAGGAAAACAAAAAGAGAATTTTATCAACTTTAAAGAACAAGCGATACTATCAAAGCAACTAGCAACCATAGACTTAAATGTGCCTGTACAATTCAATGCAGATACATATCTACTAGAACCTGTCAACAAACCGGTACTTGAAGAATTGTTCAAAGACTTAGAATTTAGATCACTTGCCCTCCAAATACTAGGGGACGATGCTCCAAAAGCCAATGTACAAGCTGATCTATTTGGGTCAAGTACAGGTACTGCGGCAGCTCCAAGTAAACCAGCCTATGCCGTCGCTGATAAAAACATAAACAATAGCGAACACAACTACATACTCGTCGATGAGCACCAAGCGATGATAGATCTCAATGATCAACTGCTCAAACAAGAATCATTCAGTTTTGATACAGAGACTACCGGTCTAGACCCTCACAATGTAGAGATCGTAGGAATGTCATTTTCTATAAAAGAAGGTGAGGCATATTATGTACCCGTACCTGAGGACCAGAAAGAAGCATTAGCTATTTGTCAAATTTTTAAATCATCACTAGAGAACACAACATCACTAAAAGTAGGTCAGAATATCAAGTATGACATGAATGTGATGCGATGGTATGATGTCAATATCAACGGAGTGATCTTCGATACGATGGTGGGGCATTATCTCTGTCAGCCAGACTTAAGACACAACCTTGATTACCTTTCGGAATCTTATCTCAACTATAAGAAGGTTGCCACCAAAGACCTCATAGGCAGGAAGGGCAAAAATCAATTGACCATGCGAGATATTGATATTGAAAAAGTCAAAGAATACGCAGGAGAGGACGCTGATATCACCTACCGTCTCTACCCAGAGATGAAGGCACTACTCCAAGAAAATAAATTGGAAAAATTTTACTACGATATAGAAGAACCGTTGATAAGAGTGCTCTCAGATATGGAGTATGAGGGAGTACGCATCAATCCAGAATTTCTCAATGATTACTCCAAAGTACTTGCAGTAGAAATAGAGAATAAAGAAAAACTGATTTACGAAAAAGCAGGTGTTCGATTTAATATCGCATCGCCTAAGCAAGTAGGTGAGGTACTATTTGAGAGATTGGAGATACCATACAGATGGCGTAAAACAAGTACAGGTCAATACTCTACTGATGTAGAAAAGCTGACCGAACTTGCCGTGAAACATGATATCGTCAATGATATATTGAGTTTTAGAAAATATGCTAAACTAAAATCCACCTACGTAGATGCGCTACCGCTACTAGTAAATCCTAAAAGTCAACGCGTGCATACGAGCTTTAATCAAGCTAGAGCTGCGACAGGTAGATTGAGCTCAGAAAATCCTAATATTCAGAATATACCAATCCGTGATGATGCAGGACGGGAGATCAGAAAAGCATTCGAACCAAGAGATAAGGACCATATACTACTAGCTGCCGATTACTCTCAGATAGAGCTACGACTCATAGCAGAGATCAGCAATGATGAAAATATGCTGGAAGCATTTATAGATGGTAAGGATTTTCACAGAGCAACTGCAGCCAAAGTATATAATACTCCATATGAAGAAGTAACGGATGAGCAACGAAGAAATGCTAAAACCGTAAACTTCAGTATTACCTACGGTGCTGGATCGACTAACCTCTCAAGGCAGTTGGGTATCTCAAGAGGAGAAGCCAAAGAGTTAATTGATAACTACTTCAAGCAATATAACGGTCTCAAAAAATATATGGATGAGACGATAGAGTTTGCCAGAGAGAATGGATACGTACAGACGCTACTTGGTAGAAAAAGAGCATTGAGAGATATCACATCGCGTAATGCACTAGCAAGAAGTAATGCCGAGCGAATGGCTATCAATACTCCAGTGCAAGGTACTGCAGCTGATATGATCAAGATCGCAATGATCAATATTCACAAAATATTCCAAGAGAAACAATTTAAATCCAAGATGATCTTGCAGGTACATGATGAACTGGTATTTGATGTATTGAAAACAGAACTAGATACCGTACAACCAATTATCGAGCACGAGATGAAAATAGCACTCAAGGACTTAAAAGTACCTATCCTAGTCGGTATGGGAACTGGCGAAAACTGGCTCGAAGCACATTAATATCATGCTCACCAATACCTAAATGTCTAAACCAAAGAATGTAGATGCTTTCATACTCTCCCATCCTCAATGGAGGGAGGAGCTCGGTATGTTGAGGCGTATTATGCTAGACATGGGATTGGATGAAACCATCAAGTGGAACTTCCCAGTGTATTGTGATAAGGGTAAGAATATCGCATCGCTAGGCGCTTTTAAAAATGATTGCGCTATTTGGTTTTTTCAAGGTGCTACTATCACCGATAAACTCGGAGTACTAGTCAATGCCCAAGAAAACAAGACCAAAGCTATGCGTAGTTGGAGGTTTCTATCTGTAGAGGGTATTCACGAAAGTGATATAAAAAACTACCTACAAGAAGCTATACAAAATGAACGAACAGGTAACATCATAAAGCCATCAAAGAAAAACAACAAGCCTGTAGTTATACCCCCGGAGTTGCAGATTGTGTTTGATAATAATCAAAGCTTACTACATGCATATAACTCACTGCGTCTAAGTATGCAGCGGGAATATTGTGACTATATAGATACTGCCAAACAAGCAGCTACGAAAGAAAGAAGAATCAATAAGATAAAACCCATGATCATATCTGGTATTGGGCTAAATGATAAATACAAAATGTAATATGAGATTTGAAAAAGCTAAATCACTCGAGGAGATTGTGTCCATTATACAGCCAAATGAAGTCATAGGCAGTGAGTATGATATGGTATACGGTATCAACGAAATCCATAAACTAGAATCCGGAGATATCAGCTTTGTCGACAACCCCAAGTATTACAAAAGGTCCTTCAATACTGCAGCTCATTTTTTGATCATTGATCAAAAACCAGATGATTCGACAGATAAAGTATTGCTGATCTGCGACAATCCGTTTGAAGCATATGACCGACTCATGAGATATTACAGACCACTAGAGCCACTGCAACAAAAAAAGGGTCACAATACACGGATACATGAATCTGTGATCTTAGAGCCCAACGTAGTGATCGGAAATAATGTAACCGTAGGTAAGGGGTGCTACATCCAAGCCAATGTATACATCGGTGACTATACCGTGATAGGAGACCATGTCAATATCCAAGCAGGTGCAATATTGGGTACAGACGCATTTTATTTTAAAAAGGATGGCCAAAACTATCAAAAATGGAGATCTGGCGGTCGGGTTGTTATTCATGATCATGTAGAGATCGGTGCCGCATGCACCATCAATAAGGGAGTATCTGGTGACACCGTGATCGGTAGAGGGACCAAACTAGATAGTCAAGTACACCTAGGACATGGAGTCGTGATAGGTGAGGATTGTCTCCTTGCCGCTCAAGTAGGTATCGGTGGCAAGACCATCGTAGGCGATAGAGTCATCATGTACGGTCAAGTAGGCGTAGCCCAAAACCTAAAGATCGAAGACGATACAGTTATACTTGCTAAATCTGGAATCTCCAAAAACTTAAAAGGTAAAAATACTTACTTTGGATACCCAGCAGCAGAGGTAAAAGTCAAATACAAAGAACTAGCTACACTAAGAATACTCTCTAGAAAATAAAAAAGGCGACTCGGAGAGAGCCGCCCATAGACTCGAAAGTCTAAATAAAGGGTGTTATGTACTATAGACC
>CALDEO010000082.1 GCA_937942465.1 uncultured Saprospiraceae bacterium | reverse complement strand
ATCAGGATTCATAGGATTTTAGGATTTACAGGACCTTTGTGGGTCGTGTACCTAGGTAGCTTAGAGAAATCTTGAAAATCCTTAAATCTTGAAAATCTTGATTCTGACAGGATACGTGATGCTCTGTCTGAATCAGGATTCACAGGATTTTAGGATTTACAGGATCTTAGTGGGTCGTGTACCTATGTAGTTTAGAAAAATCTTGAAAATCCTCTAATCTTGAAAATCTTGATTCTGACAAATACGTGATGCTTTGTCTGAATCAGGATTCACCGGATTTTGGGATTTGTAGGAGCGAAGTAAAAACTATACTCGAATAAGAAAGAGAATATTAAACAATACACCTTAACAAAAAACGAACTCCCCAGCCTCAATACCCCTCACGTTCTATCTTCTTCTTGGGCCATTGTAAAATACAAATGAAAGACCGAACACCGGAAATGACTCTCTGATATCATCTCCACCTGTTGGATTTTGAAGAATCCTTTTTCCAACATTCGCAACATTCATGTCCCCTAACGGAAACTCCACATACGGGATGAGACTCATTCTCATGGATTTCAAACCAGGTAGATCATAGAGCATGTATACTTTGGCCGCATAGTTAGACTTCTCTGTCAATGTTAATTTTACATCGGTACCGTCCACTTCCGTCCGTACCCTTACTTTACGTCTGCCTATAGATGCACCATATCCAAACGATCCGATTTGGTATTGATATCCTAGTGAGTATCTATTAAAACTATAATTAAGCGCTTCTCTTACTTCAAATTCTCCTACTAGCGTATCACTACTGATACCGATACCAGAAGCTACATGGGTCTTACTCATACTACTCAGCGAAAACTCAATAGACGTATTGCCAATAGAATATCGCAACCCCAGCTCTAGACCACCTGTAAATCGTAACTTACCCATCTCACTCTCTAACATGATATTAGGATTGGCATTGGCCTCTTCGTTGTATTGATCAATGATTTTATTGAGTTCACCCGGTCTGTTATAAGCAAGGTCATACCCTACTTTAAAATTGAGTTGCCCAAATAAAGCAATAGAAGAACTCAAAAAGATACTCAATAAAACAAAACGCATACTTACAGTTTTTATAAATTATGATCGTTGCAGCTGCAAAAATACTAGAATTAATGTGAACATCATTTAATAAGGCCAGAGAACCCGTATTAAAATCACAAAAAGACAAGTACATACCTCTGATATATTAATTTTCATCATTGTCTACCATCAGTTTATATATCTCCAAAATAAAATATATATCTTCACCTGCAGGTTGAAAAACACCTAATATCAAAGATATGTCCAAGAAAAAGTATAACAAGTCAAAAACGGTAATAACTCCAGCTCCATCTGTAGTAGTTGAGAGTATAGATACTCCATCAAATAACAACAACTGGGCAGCGATCATTTCGATATTTGTTATTGCAATGGGGCTATACGTACAGACTTATAGCTACGAGTATGTATTGGACGATACGATCGTGATCACAGACAATAGCTATGTAAAGAAAGGTTTTGCTGGCATTGGAGATATCTTCAGCACAGAAAGTTTTCAAGGGTACTTTGGAGAGCAAAAAAACCTGGTACAAGGAAGTAGATATAGACCACTATCCATAGCAACATTTGCAATGGAGTATAGTCTATGGGGAGCTAATCCTGCGATATCACATGTGATCAATGCAGTACTCTATGGACTGACATGCATCCTACTTTTTCTAGTCCTCTCCTTGTTATTTAGCAGTTATAAAAGTAAGTTTTGGTTTCTATCCATACCATTTGTGGCATCATTGCTCTATGCGATACATCCATTGCATATAGAGGCTGTTGCCAATATCAAAGGACGAGATGAGATCATGGCGATGATATTCTCGCTATGGAGTATGTGGTTTTTTATTAAATCTATGAGCTCAAGTAGATGGTTGAATATTGGCTTGTCTGCCCTCCTCTTCTTTGTAGGCCTGATGGCTAAAGAAAATACGATTACATTTCTGGCTATCATACCAGCAGGAGTCTACTTTTTTAAGCAATTCTCTTGGAAGGACTTGATCATCAAAACTTCTATCCTACTTGGTGTTACGATACTATACATCATCATACGGACGTCAGTTATCGGATTTTTACTAGACTCAGGTACACCGATCACCGATGTGATGAATAACCCGTTCGCTGAGATGAATACAAGTAATAAGATGGCGACTATATTCTATACATTAGGGATATATTTCAAATTGAGCTTTTTCCCTCATCCCTTGACACATGATTACTACCCATACCACATTCCGATTATGAATTGGTCTGACATGGGGTCACTAGGATCGCTACTGTTGTACATTGGATTGGGTATTTACACCCTTATCGGAATATTCAAAAAGTGGGTTTCTGCCTATGCATTATTCGTATACTTTGCGGCGCTATCTATTGTGTCCAATATATTTGTAGGGGTCGGTACCTTTATGAACGAGCGATTTTTATTCATGGCATCTATGGGTACATGTATCCTTGCTGCACATATATTACTGACCGTATTACCTAAATATTTAAAAACGATAGGTCAATACGTTGGTTATGGCTTACTGGCAGTGATGGTCATTTTTTATATTGCTAAAGACTTCTCTAGGATACCTGCATGGAAAGATGCGCTTGCGCTGAATAGTGCTGCGGTCAAAGTATCTAAAAATAGTGCTAGATCCAACTCATTCATGGCGACAGCCTTATTTAACAAATACAAGACGATCATGGGGCAAAACGGCCCTGAGTACCGAGCAGAGAAAGAGCGACTCCTTAATGAAGCGCTACCCTATGCACTGCAAGCCAAGAAAATATTACCACAGTATAAAAATGCCAATCTCATGCTCTCTGGTATCGCAGCAGAGAAGTACAAGATGGATCGAAATCAAACTGCATTGCTCCGAGAGTTTAAGTCTGTAATAATAACAAGACCTGATGTGGAGTACGTGACACAATACCTAGACTATATCAACTCTAGAAGTAGTAACTTACCAGAACTGAACAACTTCTACTATGATGTGGCTTATGAGTCTTTATTTATGAAATCCAATAATACTCAATGGGCTATCCACTATCTAGAGCTAGGGCTGAAAGCAGACCCCAATAACAAGAAGCTGCATCAAGCGCTAGGCAAAGTATATCAAGCATACGGCAATACACAAAAAGCACAATATCATCTGAGACAATAAAAAAAAATGCAAAACGGGAATTTAGAACTTTACAAAATAGCACTTACCAAAATAGACTCCATCGGCGCAGTCCTCACGAAACAACTCGTGAGTTATTGTGGTGGTATAGAAGCAGTATTCGAGCAATCGAAAAAACAACTTCTAAAAATACCTAAAATCGGTCCTGCCGCAGTAGAAAAAATATTGTCTACAGACGCATTGAAGAAAGCCGAGAAGGAGCAAGAGTTCATACACAAAGAAAAAGTATCGTATCACTTCTATCTAGATGAGCTCTACCCTAGCCGACTCAAGCACTATCCTGATAGCCCCGTGATGATCTATTATAAAGGCTCTCTAAATCTAGAAAAGCGTCGAACAGTAGGCATCATCGGTACAAGACAACCGTCTGAAATAGGTAAACTCAACTGCGACAAACTCGTAGAAGATCTAAAAGCATACGATGTCTATATCATCAGTGGCCTAGCGCATGGTATCGACTCTACCGCTCATAAAGCATCTGTACGCAATGGAATACCGACAATCGGGGTACTCGGTCATGGCTTACAGATGATGTACCCTGCTCAACACAAGTCACTTGCCCTTAAAATGATGAATGAAGGCGGTGCCATCATCACAGAGTTTGGTCATACCACCATACCCGACAGACCTAACTTCCCTATGAGAAACAGGATTATCGCTGCTCTCAGTGATGCTCTCGTGGTCGTAGAGTCTGCAAGAAAAGGTGGTAGCATCATCACAACCGTCTATGCTAATGATTATAACAAAGATGTATTTGCATTCCCCGGAAGGATACAAGATGAAAAAGCTCAAGGTTGCAATATGCTCATCAAACAACATAAAGCAGCACTTATAGAATCCGCAGCTGACATCGGCTACATCATGAACTGGGAGGAGGATACAGAGGCCATGCCGTCGCAAGCAAGCTTATTTCTAGATCTAACCACAGAACAGCAATCCGTGGTAGATTGTCTCAAAGAAAACCGAGAACAATCAGCAGATCAGTTACATTATAAACTCAAAATACCGCATTCTAAGTTATCTTCTTTGTTATTAAATCTTGAATTTAACGGGATACTTAAATCACTACCAGGTAAAAAATATATCTTGTATTCTTAATTAGAATCTAGATATGAATCATTCAAAGATATTCTTACTCGTTTTGGTCATAAGTGCAATGATCAGCTGCAATAGGACTACTATCTCAGAAGTCGAAAAAACAGTAGCCGCTGCTGCCCCAGCAACCAAAACTAAAGCCAAAAATGTGATCCTCATGGTCGGTGACGGCATGGGGCTCGGTCAACTGACTGCAGGTATGATCGCTAATGGTAATAAAACAAACTTCGATAAATTTACGGCAATAGGTCTGCATAAGAACTCTGCATTCAATGATCTGATTACGGACAGTGCTGCTGGTGCTACCGCATTTGCTTGTGGCGTAAAGACCTATAATGGAGCGATCGGTGTCAATAGCGATACCGTTGCTGTCAAGACGATACTAGAAGAGGCAGAAGAGATGGGTATGAAAACTGGGCTCGTAGCTACGAGTACTATCGTACATGCTACTCCTGCATCATTCATAGCACATGATCCCAAACGAAAGAACTATGAGGCGATCGCGCTAGACTTTATGGATGTAGATATCGACTTTTTTGTTGGAGGAGGTAGTAAGTACTTCAACCAACGATCAGACGAAAAAGATCTATATGCACAACTCCGTACAAGAGGATACCAACTAGAGGATTACTTCAGCGCTGAGCTTGAAGACATCACGATCGATCCTAATAAAAAGTTTGCTTATCTAACTGCTATTGATAGCCCGTTACCTCAAGCACAAGGTCGTAACTACCTCATGGAAGCAACTCAAAAAGCAATCGAACACTTATCTCACAACTCTCCAAACGGATTTTTCTTGATGGTAGAAGGAAGTCAAATAGACTGGGGAGGACATGCCAATAAAGCGGACTACATCATCAGTGAGATGATAGAGTTTGACAATGTCGTAGGATACGTTGCTGACTGGACTAAAAAAGACCAAAATACCCTACTCGTAGTCACTGCCGATCACGAGACTGGAGGATTTGCAATCCAGAAAGGATCGACCCAAGATAGCCTAGTGACTGCATTTACATCTGACTATCATACCGGTGTGATGATCCCAGTATTCGCAATGGGACCATTCAGCGAACAGTTCATCGGTATCTATGAGAATACGAAAATCTACAACAAGATGCGTACCGCTTATGGATGGAAAGATGAGTAAATGGTGGATTACTTTAGAATTCGATTTTGAGGATTTTTACGGTTATTATAGAATGAAATTACTTCTATTGTATCTCCTATTATTCTATAATACAGTGTATTATACTTTTTAACGACTACTCGTCTCACCCCTTGCGTATTGCTAAGCGGAAAAAGCATTGGCTTGCTAATAATGAGTTTTTGAATCTTTTCAACTTCACTTGCTAGCTTTTTTAGCTCTATTTCACCAAAGTAAGTTTCTAAATAATTAAATGCATTTTCTAATTCGTAGACAGCAGAATCTGTCCAATAAATTTTAAAGCCATTTTTCATAGACTTTCTTTACCTCCTCGTAACTCTTAATTTGGCCATTATCCGCCTCATTTAAACCTACTTGAATAGATTCGACCTCTGCTTTTGAAAGTTCATCACCCCAATCTTTTACTTCGGTTTTTCTTAACTTCATGAGCTTTTCGATCACAGATATATCTTCAATAGTAGTCAACCATTGAATCAATTCAATTTTCGCATTTTTAAGATCTAACTCCATATTGAACGATTTTTATTTATTTGCGAAAATAGACACTCTACAAGTGTCGCTCTGCATGGTAACTTGATCTTACCAATGGGCCACTTTCTACATAGGCAAGCCCTTTGCTCAATCCTACCTCTCTATACTCTGCAAACTTATCAGGATGTACAAAACTGTCTACAGCTAGGTGCATCTTAGTCGGTTGTAGATATTGACCGATTGTAAGTACATCACAACCATTCTCTACTAGATCATCCATCACTTGGAATACCTCCGCATCGGTCTCACCGAGACCTACCATGATACCTGTTTTAGTTCTTTTGCCGTAGTCTTTGATTCTTTTTATCTGCTCTAGACTTCGATCATATTTGGCTTGAGGTCGCACCTTTTTGTATAGAGATCTTACGGTCTCCATATTATGTGATACTACTTCTTGTCCACCGCTGATCATTCGCTCTAGCGCCTCCCAGTTACCTCTTGTATCTGGTATTAATGTTTCTATAGTTGTAGATGGAGATTCTTGTTTGGTCTGCACTACGGTCTGATACCAGATTTCTGCCCCTCTATCTTTGAGTTCATCCCTATTAACAGAAGTGATCACAGCGTGCTTCACTTGCATGAGTCTGATTGCCTCAGCTACTCGTCGAGGCTCATCTTCGTCGTACTCAGGTGGTCGACCTGTCTTCACTGCACAGAACGAACATCCTCTAGTACATACATTACCCAATATCATGAATGTTGCAGTACCGGCTCCCCAGCACTCTCCCATGTTAGGGCAGTTACCGCTCTGACAGATTGTATTGAGCTTGTATTGATCTACTAGAGACCGTACTCGCTTATAATCTTCTCCTGTCGGCAATTTTACTCTCAGCCAACTCGGCTTTTTTCTTTTTGCTTCTTTAGGTTCTGCGCTTATTACTGGTAATTCTAACAAGTGATATCGATTTTAGTAT
>CALDEO010000081.1 GCA_937942465.1 uncultured Saprospiraceae bacterium | reverse complement strand
AAATAACTTAAATATATGTGGTCCTACAGAGACTGCCACGGTTTCGATAACTTATACCAATGGTCAAGATGTAGATCTTACCAATGTAGATCTAGCACTACTTATGGCTGCTAACATAGAAATAGTTTCTATAACATCAGTCAGTGGGGGTACGGTTACTCCTGATGCAACCAATACTATGTTGAGTGCTACTGACTTAGTAGCCAATACTACTTTAGTTTTTGATGTTGAAATAGCATCAGGATGTGAAATGGGTGGTGTTTCACAAACGTTTGATGTCAATATGACTCATGACCCATTATGTGAGGGTGCTACTGATAGCGCTATGGCAACTTCTAATGGTTACAGTTTACAATCTGCTAACCTTTCCGTTATTTCAGCTGATATACAAGGTAATATAAGAACGAACATGAATATCTTCGATGCCATTTTGGACGAAGAAGGTACACTTAAAGTTCCAGTAGTTAATGCTGGTGCAGGATCTATAGAAGAGTTTACATATTTTGTTATTCAACCTTCATCGTTGGCAATACAGAACGTTGCTGTCGGAGGTGTGATATTGCCTCCTACAAGTACAAGTGGAGATACGGTATTTTATAATATTGGACCGAGTGAGATCATGCAAGCCTCGTTAGGTGGGGTTGTAGATGGCGATGCTCAGTTTGAAGAGAATGAACTATTACTGGTTTGTGAAACATGGCTTGGTACAGAATGCCAGACAGGTCAACTAGACCCTATCATGAGAGGTGCAAGATTTGGTTGTCAAGGCGCTGTATGTGCAACCAGTAATATATCTAGTACAGGTATTAATTTTGATTTCGCGGGGCCTGATTTAGCTATTGTAGCAGATGCTCAGTTTACAATACGGCCAGCCTGTTATGCTACTGAAAATACACAATATGGTTTTAGTGTAACTAATAATGGTTTAGCCGCAGCTAAAGATATTACATTCGAAATTAATCAAGAAGGTGATACAGGAGCTATCGTTGGTAGCTCGTTACAATATTCGATTAATAATCCTGCGGGGCCTTTTACTGCAGCAACAATAGGTAGTAATAATCCGAATACAGGATACTCTTGTGTCAGTGGTGCTGATAATTATAGAAGCTTAAACGCAGAAATGATTGATGTAGATCTTGCCCCAGGAGATGTTTTGTATTTCACTTATGAAGTCGATCATAGCTGTAATTGTAGAGCTTGTGATGTACTATATATCTACGGATCTAATGTAAGAAGTGTAACTTTTACAGATCCTTGTGATAAATCATTTATCGATAATACAGATTATAGAAGAGCTAGATTTAATGCTAGATATTTTGGGTTTATTGAGGGAGAGAGTAGTGCTCCTGCTGCGGGTGGTTGCCTTAGGTATTCAGTAACAGATGCTCAGAATACTTGGTTCTCTAACAATGCATTATTTCCAAATGCTTATCTAGAAGTGAAGTTAACCGCTGCTTGTGGTATGGATATAGATCCAGCGTCGATCATGTGGGTAGATGCAGACGGTACGGTCAATACTCCTACAATCGTAAATGGTACAGATAATAATGGTGTTGGACTTGATGATGATATCATTGTAAGATTTAGTGCTCCATATCCTTCAGGATTTTCAACGGCAGGTGATACAGGGCTTGAATTTTGTTATACTCCAGATTGTGCCGAAAAACCAGGTGGTGGTTGTTCGTTAACAAGTTCTATTACGGTACAACCTACTTTTGTAACAGATCCAACTTGTGTTGCATGTACAGAAAATGCTGATTGTGGTGTACCGTTCCCGATCTCTTTTGATTGTCCAGGTTGTGGTCCTTGTGACGGTATAACACATACTAATCTTGATATTAGAAGGGTTAATTTTGGTCTCCCTGATGCTGATAATGATTTGGAGCCAGATGGAGGAGCTATTATTGATTCCACAACAGTCGCATTCAAACGATTCTTAGCAGGTGATACGCTTAAAGCAACTTTTGAGGGAATCGTAAATGACGCCGATAATAGCGAAATGTGGATAAATGCATTTGCAACCATAGACATCAACTCTACAAACTTCACCATTCTTGGTGGCGAATTAAAAGTGTACGACGCAAGTAGTGGTGGTATGCTACGATCTTGTGAGGTACTTTCTCAGTTTGCTGATGGTACTAAGTTAGTTACAGATATATCAGCTGATGTAGTGAGTGGTTTAGCTTGTAGCGATTTTGATGGATTCGAATATGATGATCAAGATAGTGTAGTGGTATGTGTTTATTATAAAACTAAGGATGAACTTATAAATATAGACAGTGAAAACATTACGTATAATACTTTTTTCTATCTGAGTGATAATACCTATGCGATGGGTGATACTGCTAGATGTAATTTTCTATTTGAAAATATGCAACAAGTAGGTATTAGGAATTATCATAATGATGTTATATCTGGTCAAAATTTTGGTGGATGTGATTTGTCTCCATTTTATTTGAGGAGTGATTTAAATTATGGTGCTTTAGGTTTTGATGAATTTCCGAATGAAATCAGATCAGTAGGAACACCAGATGAGATTGTATTTACCAAGCCTAGTGAATTTGCTTTTAGAAATGATAGTCATAGATTTAGATACCGACAATACATTGGTTCGGATTACGATATAGTAGCATTGACTGATGTAATACCGCAACAATTTTTTATTGAAAATGGTAACGAATTAACATTTCTAGCCAAAGATTATCTTGAATCTCTTGGAGACCCTAGACTGCCGATGGATGGCGGAGGTATATTTTGGTTTTATCCAGCGATTCAAGGAAATTGTCTTTCAGAAGCAGCAACCTACGCATCTTCATTTAAAGCAAATTATGAGGTAGACGAACAAGTGTTCTGCTCTCCAACTTATGATGTTGCAGAGACAACAGAAAATTGGAATTACACTGGTGGTCCAGAATTGGAAGTAACAACACCTACACCGATTAATGAGATTACTGAGCCAATGGCTTGTGTCTTGATTAATTTAAAAAATACAACAAATCTTGATGCGCCATTTTCATTCATAAATATCCAAGCAACAACGGGGGGGTTGGTAGTACAGTCCCTTACGGAGGTAACGGATGGGATGAGTGCATTGATTACTCCTACATCTTTTGGTATTTATCCTTTAATGGATACGGAGGCTGGAGCAAATAGAACATTCGAACTCTGTATAAATGTTACGGATTGTGATCCTCAGACACTTGACTTTTCAGCAGGGTGGGATTGTGTTGAGTATCCAACTACAGTAGAGGAAGCAACATGTGCAGAGCCATCATCTATTCAGTTTAATACTTTAGTGGGTTCTCTTGATGGTCAATTGGTAGCTCCCGAGGGTAACATATCTGTTGATCTGTGTGATGAAGTTGAGTTTATATACAAGATGAGTAGTACTCAAATCGGTAATATCAAAGATGTTATCTATGATTTTACACTTCCAAGTAATATGTCATTAGTACCGGGTTCTTTTGAAGTTGCATATCCAGTTCCCTTTGACGAGAGCATGGCAGTGTATCAATTTTTCCAAGAGCCGATTTTGACTTCAGGGTCAACATATATCGATACAGTAACATCTCACTATGGTCAATTAGATTCTTTTGGCTTAGTAGGTAGTCCAGGTGCAAGTACGAATTCCAATATTATTTTAGCAAGATTTAGAGCTAGAACAGATTGTGGATATGCATCAGGCTCAGCACCATCATTCGGTGCAACAGCATCAGATGCTTGTAATCAACCTACTCCAATAATAAGTACTCCGGGTGTTAAAGTTCAAATAGCTGATAATATGCCGAGTTATGATATTAATATTGACTTGGATGACCTTACACTTAACCCTTGTAATGAAGACGAATCTGTCATAGAAGTGGGTTTAACTATTAATGCGCCACCAGGTGTAATGACTGAATTAGGAGATTCGACATTTATTATTTTACCTCCAGGAATCGAGTATACAGGAATTTTTAATGACATATCTAATTCTGCTACTCCACCTGTGGTCGTAGACGATAATGGTAAAACGATACTAAAAGTCCCTATCGTAACAGGTTTAGTTGATGGAGATCAGATTATTTTTGATCTAGGAATAAAGGCAGTAGATATCGGGCAAGCATGTAAAATTTATAATATTGATATTCAGACGTTGTCCACTAGAGAAGAGATGTGTGGTACGGAGACGTGTGACATTAAAGTAATAAGTGGTGAAGAGCAGATACAAGTAAGTATTCAGAAACCGCAATTAGATATTGATAACCTAGAACTTACTCTAGTGACAATGCCTCCGAGTATGGGGACACTTAACTATACAGTTGTTATCGAAAATAACGGACTAGTACCTCAGTTGGTGTCTAATGATATCAATTTAGAGCTGTATAGTGATGCTAATGATAATGGTTTCGTAGATATGGGTACCGATCCATTAGTAACTACTATTGTTGAAAATGTTGCTATAGCTCCAGGGCAATCAGTAACCATTACAGGTTCTGTACCATTACCTCCGACTGGCTTGTGTAATGTTATAGGAGCAATTAATACAGAAACAACATGTTCTTGTAGTGCTTCTTCTAGTAATCAAACAAAAGTAGACATCGAGAACAACTTCGATAGTATGGTTGAAGTATGTTCTGGAGATGTTATTAGTATTGGTCCTGACCCAATTGGCGGATATGATTATGAATGGATTGGTGTAGGTAGTGCTAGTGAAGTTGCACTTTCTACTACCGTAGCTACAATGACAAATTTCCAATTTGATAATACTACGGGTAGTAACATCGTTTGGGATTATGCTTTGAGAACTTCATTCGAGACTTGTTATAGTTTTGATACAGTACAAGTCACTTTATTTCCTGACAATGATG
>CALDEO010000080.1 GCA_937942465.1 uncultured Saprospiraceae bacterium | reverse complement strand
ATCCTCAATATGACCGCTGATCATATGATGACAATGCTGACCTATCGTTGTTAGGTATCCAGCTAAAAATAATATGGTAAAAATTAATTTATTCAACAGATATTGGGAATGTTACTTCTATATCAGCCTCGCCACCAGCGTTTGTAATATCTCCATTGGATACATTTGTAGCATCTTTGGTCGGCTCGTGAAGTAGTGTGATTTTTAATGTTCCTTGTGTGGTGTCAGTAGTTGTCAAACTTGTAATGAGTCCTACAGGATTACCATCTGCATCTTGATCATTGTATGCAATTGATACACCATTGGCGTTTGTTTCAAAGAAAAATTGGTGCTCATCATTTTCTTCAGCAACTTCTAAAGTAATGTTATCTGCAGGGTTTTCTTGTTCGTTGAGTAACGTGATAGATCCTGTGTAAGTAGTATTCGCCTTTAGTGCTGGTGCTGTGATAACTGGCTGGTCTGGTCCATCTCCGTCAAGATCTTGGAATACAAGTTCGACAATTGCACTACCATCAGATGGTGTTAGTTGGTAAGTTAATGTTGTGATCAACTCTTCTTCGTTCGGTATGACTGGGTCATCTTTTTCGCATGAAGCAAATAAAAATGCACAGAATAAAAATCCCAAAAGATTTAAGCTTATACTTTTCATAATATTTGTTTTTATTAGTTTTCACAAATGTAAAACAAAAAATGCAACAGTGTTGCATATTATAAATTAATTAACAAATTATACCACTTGACATTTATAATGCCCCATGTAATTTGACTGTTAGTTTTTACAAGTACAAGGCTAAAAACGTAAGGATAGCCGTAGCTATCGTGAGCCTGCCTGCCGGACAGGCAGGGCTTTTTAACGATGGAATTGTGAAAACCAACAAGAAGTTATGGGGTATTATAAATGTCAAGTGGTATAATGTCCAAACTGAATAACCTGTGAGTCCTGAAAGCTCGATTTCCTTAAGTGGTGAGTTTCATTCCATCTCTTTAATAAATCGAAAATTATAATTCCTTAAAAACAAAGAACCTTTTGTACTAACAACTACGTTAGATAGACTGAATATTGGTGCAATTTTTGTTTTATACAAATTTTGTATTTTTGCAGTCCTTTTCAACGATTAATTAAACATAGAGTATGGCATTTGATATAGACATGATCAAAAAACATTACGCTTCTCTTCCAGAGAAAATCGATAATGTGAGAAAAACATTGGGCAGAGCCCTGACACTATCAGAAAAGATATTGTATTCGCATCTACATGCGGATAGTCCTTTACAAGCTTATAAAAGAGCAAAAGATTATGTGTTTTTCGCTCCAGATCGTGTAGCTATGCAAGATGCCACTGCGCAGATGGCTTTACTCCAGTTTATGATGGCGGGTAAAGATAAAGTTGCAGTACCATCAACGGTACACTGTGATCACTTGATCCAAGCCAAAATCGGTGCAGATACAGATCTACAAAATGCAATCAATACAAGTAATGAGGTTTTTAACTTTTTAGAGTCGGTATCAGATAAGTACGGTATCGGATTCTGGAAGCCAGGTGCAGGTATTATACACCAAGTTGTACTTGAGAATTATGCATTTCCAGGAGGGATGATGATCGGTACCGATAGTCACACAGTGAATGCTGGTGGTCTAGGTATGGTTGCAATCGGTGTCGGTGGTGCTGATGCGGTAGATGTAATGGCAGGTATGCCTTGGGAACTTAAAAACCCAAAACTAATCGGTGTTAAGTTAACTGGTAAACTATCTGGATGGTCTTCTCCAAAAGATGTAATCCTTAAAGTTGCCGATATCCTTACAGTAAAAGGTGGTACAGGAGCAATCGTTGAATACTTCGGTGATGGAGCGATCAACTTGAGTTGTACTGGTAAAGGTACAATCTGTAACATGGGTGCTGAGATCGGTGCTACAACATCAACATTTGGTTATGATGATAGCATGGACAGGTACCTCAGAGCTACAGATAGAGCGGATATTGCTGATGCTGCCAATGCGGTAAAAGAGCATTTAACTGCTGATGCAGAATGTTATGCAAATCCAGAAGAATACTTCGATCAAGTTATCGAAATCAACTTGGACGAGTTACAACCATTAATCAACGGACCATTCACGCCGGATCTATCAACTGCCATCGGTAGTGAAATGACAGACAAAGCAACTGAAAATGGATGGCCTCTAGATATCGAGTGGGGACTGATCGGATCATGTACCAACTCATCATACGAGGATCTATCAAGAGCAGCATCGATAGCTAAACAAGCAGTAGATAAAGGTCTTACAACAAAAGCAGAATTTGGTATTAACCCAGGTAGTGAGCAAGTAAGATTCACTACAGAGAGAGATGGTATTCTACAGATATTTGAAGATTTGAATGCGAAGATATTCACCAATGCATGTGGACCGTGTATCGGACAATGGGCAAGATATAATGACCCAATGAATGCGCCTAAAAATAGTATCATCCACTCATTTAACAGAAACTTCTCTAAGAGAGCAGATGGTAATCCTAATACACATGCATTCGTAGCATCACCAGAGATCGTAGCAGCAGTTGCGATTGCAGGACGTTTGGATTTCAATCCATTGACAGATACACTTACCAATGATAAAGGTGAGCAAGTAAAGTTCGATGAGCCAACAGGCCATGAGTTACCACCTAATGGATTTGCAGTAGAGGACAGAGGATTTAATGCTCCAGCAGCTGATGGTAGTGGTATTACTGTGAAGGTAGATCCTAGCTCAGACAGACTGCAGTTATTAACGCCATTCGTACCGATCTTGAAGAATGACGTGACCGATATGAGAGTATTGATCAAAGTGAAAGGTAAGTGTACAACAGATCACATCTCTATGGCTGGACCATGGTTAACGTACAGAGGTCACTTACAGAACATCTCTGAAAACTGTTACACAGGAGCGATCAACTTCTTTAATGATAAAGCCAATAAAGTATTGAATTACGTAAACAATGATTACGTACCAGTACCAGACTCAGCAAAAGCATACCAAGCTAAAGGAATCGGTACCGTAGTATTCGGTGAAGAAAACCTAGGTGAAGGATCATCAAGAGAGCATGCAGCGATGGAACCAAGATTCTTGGGTGTACATGCAGTGATCGTAAAGTCATTCGCTCGTATCCATGAGACGAACTTGAAGAAGCAAGGAATGCTTGCATTGACATTTGTTGATAAAGCAGACTACGATAGAGTAAGACAAGATGACTTAGTGACGGTTGTTGATTTCGATCAAATGGCACCAGGTGTACCATTGACGATCAAGCTAGATCACCATGATGGTACGAACGATGAGTTTAAAGTAGCTCACACATATAATCAAGCACAGATCGACTGGGTAAGAGCAGGATCTGCATTAAACAAAATCAGACAAGAGGCAGGCAT
>CALDEO010000079.1 GCA_937942465.1 uncultured Saprospiraceae bacterium | reverse complement strand
GATTGAAAACTGGATATATTTCATTATTTGTGATCTAGCATACGCATTATTCATTTATCCATCGCAAGGAGCATATTTGATGATGGTCATGATGTTTATCTTTACTATAATGGCAGTTATTGGTTATGTCAATTGGAAGCGGCAGATGATGTTGACTGAGCTTAGTTAATGTCGGATTGCATCGACAGTAGGTGTTTTGCTATTAGATCAAGGAGTCAAATTCGACTAAATCAACTTAGATGGAAAATGTATTGGTTAAAAAACTACTTCTTATTGACGGTTTAGGAGCTTTGTTATCTGCATTCTTATTGGGTGTTGTATTGGTTGGATTGGAGAGTTATTTTGGCATTCCAAAGTCAACTTTATATGTGCTAGCTGTAATTCCATGTGTATTTGCGATATATGACTTTTATTGTTATTTCAGGATTCGCGATAAGCACTGGATGTATCTGAGAGTCATTGCGATAGCCAACATACTATACGCCTGTCTATCTCTGGTCTTAGCTTTCTCTCATTTTGAAGTCATAACTGTTTATGGATGGGTTTATATTATTGTAGAAATTATAATAGTCGTTAGTCTTGCCCTGTATGAGTTATGGGTGGCAAATAAATCAATAGTTACGGATGATGGTCATTAGGTGAACCTTAATGGAAGTTCATGGTTATTCTAACGAATAACAAAGGTATCAAGTGGGTTTAATTGAGAAATTCAATGTTGCAGTCATCGTTGATACAAGCTATATTTTGTTTGAATTGTGTGATAAACATTGGAAAATATGGCTACATAGCGTTCAATTGACCCTAAGTTTTATTTAGATGTAGTCTAAATAGGTCGTTTGCAAGCAATCGCCCATTTTGCTATGTCATTATCACTTTTACTTTTGATATCTTTGTGGTGATTTTTGCATTACACTAAAATAGTACAGCATTGAAGTCTCTAACTGTCCGATTAACTGCTCTCTTGGGATGCGTCCTACTGTCCACTGAGGGATTTTCACAAGCATCAACAGCGGCATCACCTAATTATCTACTTTGGTCGTTGATCGTAGTGGGTATTTTGATACTAGTCGCAGCAATTATATCACTTTCTGACAACTTACTCCAGATAGAAGCTGAAAAGCATGGAGTAAATACAGAAGAGGACGACTTCGGTTTGTTCCCTTCCTTGTCTAGCATGTTTGGCAAAACAGCGCCGAAGTACGCAGGAAAAGGTAAATACCATAAACTTTCAAAAGGATTTGACATCAAATTGGTAGGAGCTTCTACGGGAGTTACTGATCATGCAGGTGTAACAAGGTTTGCTGTAAAGCCTCAAAACTTTAACGGTATGTCTCCGATTCCTAAAGTAGTAGTGGAAGCAGGCGACGAAGTGAAAGCAGGAGATGTGATTTATTTCGATAAGAAAGTACCTAATGTACAATACGTATCTCCAGTAAGTGGCGAGATTGTAGAAGTAGTGAGAGGTGCCAAAAGATCTATTGCAGAGATTGTAATTCTTGCCGATAAAGAAAATACATATGCTCAGCATGAGACTCCAAATGTAGAAACAGCCTCAAGAGAGGATCTAGTTAACTATATGATGGCTTCAGGAGCATGGAGTTTGTTAAATCAAAGACCATTTGATATCGTACCAGCAGAAGATGCTATTCCAAAAAATATTTTCATCAGCACATTTAGTTCTGCTCCATTGGCAGTAGACATGAGCTTGATCGCTAAAGAAAACATCACTGCTCTACAAAAAGCAATCGATGTATTAACTAAGTTGACTCCAGGTAAGGTATATCTAGGGCTTGACGCAAAAGTAGAAGATCCTAAATCTTCTGTATTCGGTTCATTGACTGGAGCTGAGAAGCACTGGTTTGCTGGTAAGCACCCATACGGGAATGTAGGTGTACAGATACACCACATGGCTCCTATCGCCAACGGTACAACCGTATGGACATTAGGTGTTAATGAAATGGTGACATTAGGACACTTATTCTTATCAGGAGAGTATAAGACTCCAAGATATGTAGCAGTTACAGGAGCTGGTGTAACCAAGCCAGTAACAGTAAAAACATACCAAGGTGCTAATGTTGGTGACTTAGTCGCTAATAACCTCAATGAAGGAAATAATAGAATCATCGCAGGTGATGTATTAACTGGTCAAGCAGTAGAAGCAAGCGAATACTTAAACTTTAAGGATTCGCAAGTAACTGTTCTATCAGAAGGAGATTATTATGAGTTATTCGGATGGTTATTACCAATCAATCCTAGACCAAGTATCTCTCGTACATTCCCAGCATTCTTGATGCCTAACTTCGAGTTTGAAGGAGATACCAATACACATGGTGAGTCAAGAGCATTCGTTGTATCTGGCCAGTATGAGTCTGTATTGCCGA
This sequence comes from uncultured Saprospiraceae bacterium, assembly GCA_937942465.1. Taxonomy (GTDB): domain Bacteria; phylum Bacteroidota; class Bacteroidia; order Chitinophagales; family Saprospiraceae; genus JAHDGW01. Next base: position 4,611 of record CALDEO010000079.1, on the reverse strand, counting down.
TGGATATCTACCCACAATATTTGATGAAGGCAATTATGACTGGAGACTTCGAAAAAATGGAAGGACTCGGTATCAATGAGCTATCAGAAGAAGATGTTGCACTTTGTGAATTTGTATGTACATCAAAGCAACCACTACAATCTATCTTGAGAGATGGATTAGATATGATGCAAGAGCAACTTTAGAAAACAATTATACCAGTTAATAGGTTTGAAAAACATAATAAATAGTTATTCATGGGCTTAGTCGATTTTTTTAAAAAAATAGAACCGGACAAGAAGAAAAGTCCCTATCTACATACTACGTATGATGCCTTTTTTACCTTTTTGTTTACGCCTAACGCCGTAACAAAACCAGGTGGAGTACACATGCGTGATGGGATGGATTTGAAGCGTACCATGGTACACGTTGTACTTGCAATGCAGTTATGCTACGTATTCGGTACATACAACATTGGACATCAGCATTTTGCCGCAATGGGCCAGTTTACTGGAATCTTTGAAGGATTTCACTTGAAACTAGCTCATGGTTTGATTCAGTTGTTACCAATTTTTATTTGGACACATATTATAGGTCTAGGTATAGAGTTTTTCTTTGCAGCCAAGAAAGGGCATGCAGTAGAGGAGGGATTCTTAGTATCTGGAGCCCTTATTCCATTGATTATGCCACCAGACATTCCGATTTGGATTCTCTGTGTATCCGTAGCATTTGCTGTGATCATAGGTAAAGAAGCATTCGGTGGTACAGGTATGAACATCTGGAATATAGCCCTGCTTGCAAGAGTATTCGTTTTCTTTGCATATCCTACGACGATCGCAGGAGATGAGGTATGGGTATCAGGTTTTGCTAGTCTTGCAGAAGGATCTGCAGTAGATTATGGCTGGGCACATACCGGTTTATTCAACTCATTATTTGAGATGATGGGACTCGCCACCTTTGACACCGCCGCCACAGTGGTCGACGGATATAGTGGTGCCACACCATTAGCATTAGCTTATCAAGGTGGATGGGAAAATGTAACAGAGCACTTCACAGTAGCTCAAATGTTCTGGGGTACTATACCTGGATCAATAGGAGAAACATCAAAGCCGTTCATTTTGATCGGTGCAGCTATATTATTAGTAACAGGTATTGCAAGTTGGAGAATCATGTTCAGCATGTTCTTAGGTGCAGCTTCTATGGCATTCGTCATGAACTTATGGGGTGCAACTCCATTCATGGAAGTGCCTTGGATGTACCAATTCTACATGGGTAGTTTCTTCTTTGCTATGGCATTTATGGCTACAGACCCAGTAACCGCATCTGGTACTAATACTGGTAAGTGGATCTACGGATTCGGTATTGGTGTTATCGGTATGATTATTAGAGTATTAAATCCTGCATATCCAGAAGGATGGATGCTTGCGATTCTTTTCTTGAACACGTTCGCTCCATTGATCGATCATTATGTTTTAGAATCTAACATTAAAAAACGTTTAGCTCGTGCATAGTACAAACCAAGTTCTAATATTCGTTTTTATTCTTACATCTGTAGTGTCAATATCACTAGCAAGTATGTACAGTGGGTTAAAACCTATTCACGAAAAAAACGAAGCTTTATATAGCAAAAAAGCAACGCTTTCTGCAATTCAATCTCACTTGGATGCTCCTCTATCAGAATTGGGAGACGAAAAGGTAATTGAAGTATTCAACACGAATATCAAGCAGATTGTAGTCAATATGAAAGGTCAGATTGTAGATGCTGCTGCTGTAGAAGCATCAGGTCACAAAGGTGGTAGAGCCGAAGATATTGATATGGCTAAAGAAGTAAAAAAGCCAATAGAAGATCAAATCTTACCTGTATACATATACAACAAGTCAGATGGATCTAAACTATATATCCTTACAGTAAGAGGTAAAGGACTATGGGATGAAATCTGGGGCTGTATAGCGCTAGAGTCAGACTTATCTACGATCTCTGGTGTTGCATTTGATCACAAAGCGGAGACTCCAGGTCTTGGTGCTGAAATCAAGGATAACAAGAGTTGGGTAAGACAATTTATAGGCAAGAAGATTTACAAAGATGGAGAATTCAAATCTGTCAAAGTAAGAAAAGGTGGAGCTAAAGACGCAGTATATGAAGTCGATGGTATATCTGGAGCTACAATAACAGCTGACGGAGTATCTGAGATGTTGCAGAGAGGTCTAGCGTACTACCAGCCTTATTTAAAAACTATAAAAAGCTAATAACTTTATTTCTATAAATCGAAATTATTATGGCAGAAGTAAAAGTTGCAGAAAAGAAAAGTTCGACGATAGCATTCGGCAAGAAAGAACGAAAGTTATTGACGGACCCGTTAGATAGTAACAATCCAATTACGGTACAAGTATTGGGTATATGTTCAGCATTAGCAGTAACAACAGGTATGAAGAATGCCTTAGTTATGGCGGTAGCTGTGATCTTCGTTACTATGTTATCGAATGGTATTATCTCTGTATTGAGAAACTCAATACCTAAGCAAGTACGTATGATCGTACAACTCGTTGTTATTGCAGCACTAGTAACATTGGTAGAGCTTACATTGAAGGCAGTAGCTTTTGATAGTTACAAGCAGTTATCAGTATTTATTGGCTTGATCATCACCAACTGTATTGTGATGGGTCGTCTTGAAGCTTTCGCAATGAACAATAAACCTTATGAGTCTATATTAGATGGTATCGGTAACGGTGCTGGATATGGTATCATATTGTTGATCGTAGCATTCTTTAGAGAGTTCTTCGGTAAAGGAGCAATTTTTGATTACAAAATTATAGGGCCATCAGCTGAGTATCTAATAGATACAAATACATCAGTAATATTCGGTTGGTATGCAAGTAATAACTTGATGGTATTATTCCCATCAGCTATGTTTGTGATCGGAGTATTAATCTGGGTACACCGTGCTTGGAATCCTAAATTAGTTGACATTTCCTAAGAATATATTATAAATAAACCGTCATGGGAGAATTATTAAATATTGCGATAAAATCAGCGTTCATTGAGAACCTAGCGCTTTCTTATTTCTTAGGAATGTGCTCTTATCTAGCAGTATCAAAAACTGTAAAAACTGCATTTGGTCTTGGACTAGCAGTAATATTTGTACTAGGTATCACAATGCCTATCAACTGGGTGATCAACACTTGGTTACTTGGAGAAAATGGAATTTTTCAAACAGACTTAACCTTTTTACGTTTCATACTGTTTATAGCAGTAATCGCATCTATGGTGCAGCTCGTAGAGATGGTCGTTGAGAAGTTTTCGCCATCACTATATACTTCCCTCGGTATCTTTTTACCGTTGATCACCGTGAACTGTGCCATCCTAGGTGGATCACTATTTATGGTATCTAAGGAGTACAACTTTTCTGAGTCAGTAGCATTCGGTCTAGGTGGTGGATTTGGTTGGTTCTTAGCAATTATTGCAATCGCAGCAATTAGAGAAAAAATCAAGTATTCTGCAGTTCCTCCAGCATTGAGAGGACTAGGGATGGCTTTCTTATTAACAGGTTTAATGGGAATGGCATTTATGGGATTAATGGGAATTGATCCAGCAGCATTTTAAATAAATTGATAATAACAAAAGCATAATACAATGATGTTTGTTCTAATGGAATTCATGCCTGTTGTTTGGTCACTAGTAGTGTTCAGTGGTGTTATTTTGGCATTATCAATGATGCTAATCTATGCTAGAAAACAACTCGTACCTCAAGGAGATGTAAGACTTGTAGTAAATGGTGATGTCGATAATCCGATCACAGTAGCTCCAGGTTCTAATTTGTTAACAGCACTATCAGAAAAGAATATTTTCTTACCATCAGCATGTGGTGGTGGTGGTACATGTGCTATGTGTGAGTGTCACGTTGATGCAGGTGGTGGAGATCCATTACCGACAGAGATGAATCACCTTACAAGAAAAGAAGCATCTGAAGGGAAGCGTCTTGCATGTCAAGTGAAGGTAAGAGAGAATATGGATATCCGTATTCCTGATGAAATATTCGGTATCAAGAAGTGGGAGTGTGAGGTTATATCTAACTACAACGTTGCGACATTCATTAAAGAGTTTATCGTAAAGTTACCAGCAGGAGAGCATTTAGACTTCGAGGCAGGTGGATACATCCAGATCGATGTACCTGAAACTACAGTAGATTATAAAAACATGGATATTACTGCTCACCCTGAGCACCATGATACACCAGATAAATTTCAGAAAGAGTGGGATAAATTTAATCTATGGCCATTGAAAATGGTTAACGATGAAGAGATATTCAGAGCTTACTCTATGTCTAATCACCCAGCAGAGGGTAACATTGTATCATTGACGATACGTATTGCGTCTCCACCATGGGATAGAGCTAAAAACGGATGGATGGATGTAAATCCTGGTATCTGTTCTTCTTACATTTTCGATAGAAAAGTAGGAGACAAAGTAACAATCTCTGGTCCATATGGAGAGTTCTTTATCAAGCCAACAGAGGCAGAAATGCTATATGTAGGTGGTGGAGCCGGAATGGCACCAATGAGATCTCACTTATTTCACTTGTTCCACACATTGAAGACAAAACGTAAAGTTACATTCTTCTATGGTGGTCGTAC
>CALDEO010000078.1 GCA_937942465.1 uncultured Saprospiraceae bacterium | reverse complement strand
AATACGTCTGTACCTTAATTGTGTTCAATATATTTTCGTTGCTCAGGAGCAATCAGAGCATCACTTATAACGATCGCCGTCACCTCATTATCAGGGGTCAAAGTCAATACTCTAGGCCGATCCATTTGATCTTCAGATATAGTCATTAACTGAGACTCATAGCCTATGTATGATACTTCGATATCTATAGATTCTTTGATCGTTGTCAAGGTAAAATATCCGTATTCATTTGTAATGGCATATTGCCCTGAGCTTGGTATATATACCGTAGCAGATATGAGTCTTTCGCCAGATTGGCTATCCTCTATATAACCATAGATCTGATGTTGCTGATACAAAAATATCTGGTCATCTGTTAACTCAAATTGAAAGTCAGTGGCTCTGAGTAAGTAGCTGAGCTTCTTGTTGAGGTTCCATGTTTCGTCAGGCAAAAAAGTCGCCTCTGATCCTATTTTTTTAGGATTAAATATGATCGATGTCTTGTGATATGCTGCGACTTCGACTAAGGCTTCGGATAAGCCCATCTCCGTATTTTGTTGGGCTATTACACCTAGCCAACTACAAGAAAAAAAAAGGAAAATAAAAAATTTATTAGTTACAACTTCCACCTAACAATATCCATTTGGAGCCGTCCTGCTTGACTTCCATTTTATGGATTTTGGCGATACGACCTAGTAATTCATCAACTGATTCGCCAGCCAAGTTACCACTAAAATTGCAATCCAAAAGACTCGGATCAGATGTCGATATTTTTGTATCAAATATTATTGCTAATTCTGCTAAAGCTACACCCAATGTCACATTATCATATCGATAAAAACCCTTTCTCCATGATGATAGATTACTTACACCTGATGTAAGCTCGATAGCCCCATCAGCACTATGATGTGCCTGCATACCTGCTGTCAATATCTCTGTGCTCAGTGATCTCGTATCTACTGTTTTGATTTTTCCTTCTTTGAGGTCTATGTACGTATCTCCATCGACCTCTTTGACCAAAAACGATGTTCCTAATACTTCTATCTCTACATTCTTACCTACAACTCTGAATGGCTTATTGGCATCCTTAGCTACATCAAAAAATGCCTCACCTTGCAGCGCTACCCTTCTTTGACTTTCGTCGAATGGGCTCACCTCTAGCGTACTACCAGCTCTCAACATGACTTGCGTATTATCAGCCAATGTATACGTCCCTGCTTGATCATATGTAGTCACTTGATCTCTCAACAACCACACTGCAGCTAGGCCACAGATAAGTACCGCTGCCACAGAGCTCACTATTCTCCGTAAGGAAAACACCTTTGCCGACTTGGCTGGTACCTCCTTAGATACCGTTGTTTTATTTGAAATTGACTTAACATTACCCTTATGTTCAGAGCCAATTGTATTCGTAGATCTGATTTTATTTAATAGATCTTGAGTATCCGTTTTGGTGACTAATACCACATCATCTCCGGCCATATCCCAGCTATCTTCTATGTCCAACCGTAAGTCAGCCATAGTAGTGTCCTTAGCTGTCACAGCATTCAATAGATCAAACTCTAAAGGAGAGAGTTCTCCCTTCAAATTTCTCTGGATTAACGATATGTACTCTTCTGTATTCATTGGTATTGGTTGATGATATGTCGCCGTCTCCGACGAATGAGGATATGCGAACATATCTATTACTAGTCACAGTCTACTCTTTATATTCTTCCATTCCACTTGTAAATCCTTCGTATTGTTTAATTGCTGTCTGCTTGTCAAAGTCATCTTTTAAATTTCCAATTGATTTATGAACACTAGTAAATATAAATGGCAATTTATTCTGGGCCAAAAAATTTGATTTGGCAGCTATATCTTCTAACGAATTTGCATTCCATTCTTTTCGTTTGTTATTAGCTTTTAATTTTTGCTTTTTGTCTAATTTTATGAGCCAAACCTTATTATTTAAGCTATCGGGTAAAAGAGGATGTTTATGTTGCCAAGTAGAATAAACTTCAAAAGGTCCTTTTTCTTGGTCATTTTGGAAATTTAAATAAACTATTGCTTGTTCGGGGTCAAACCTTCCTTCATTGACAGCATTAAGTAGTATCGGTTCTAAATCAGTTACTGTTTTATCATAACTTCTTCTTTGTGCAGTATGGTGTAGCACGATATCATGTTTTTGTCCTCTTAGATAATTGGTATACCCTAATTCAATATGTGAAGGAAATCCAATAGCATCAGTAAGGCTTAATATTCTTGACATATTTATTTTTCTATTAGCGTTGATTGTATCATCATGTGTATCATACATTGGTCTGAACAATTGATCTCTTTCTTGAATTTCTTCGAACTCTACACGTAACTTTGGATCAAATTCTATTTTTTGTTTAGAGATTAAAAGTTGCCATTCTTTCTCCGTTAAATAGCTACCTACAAACTTTGATTTTACGTGGTCTAAATCTGTTGAATTGTTAATGATTGACTGTAACCTATTATTTCTTTCTTTTAAATTATTTGATAATTGACTTGTTAAAGCAGCATTGAATAAATCTTTACCAAATGGTTTTTTAATTTCAAAAAAAGCCTTTGTATAAGCTTCAGAAGCTTGTTTGAAATTCCCTGTACAAATCAATAATTCAGCTTTATTAACTAAAGTGAAATAATTCGAGGAGCTTGCATTATTACTGGAGGAACAGCTAATTAAAGTAATTACTATTATGATTTGAATTATGTACTTCATTTTTTTTGATTGTGACTAACTACTTCAATATACGCAATAGTGTTTCTTTATTGGGTGTAAACCCCTAGTACAAAACTGATTTTTATTAACATGAATATAATAACGAGCAATTCCTTTCGTTTGAGTTCGCTTCTCAAGGTGTTCAAGGCCTTGGTCATATGATTTTCTACTGTTTTCTTAGAGATCTCCATATGGTCCGCTATTTCTTTATAGGACTTACCATCATATCTACTGAGACAAAAAACTTGCTTGCATTTTGCCGGTAGACTGTTGACAATACCATCAATAACCTTCTGTAGATGATCTCCATCCATTTGTTGATCTGCTGAGGCCGATCGGTCTGATAGATTATAATTATGCTCTTCGACAAGATCTATCTTTTTATCCTTTCGGATAATGGCTAGACACTTGTTGACCACTGCACCTCTGAGAAATGATTTTACTCCTGCAGTGATACTGATGTCCTTTTTGCTATTCCATAGATCTGCAAATAAATCTTGAATCACATCCTCTACTCGCTGACGATCCGTCAGATATCGAGTACCCACTACCACGAGGTAGTTGTGGTAGTCTGATAGCAATATACTCAGTGATTGTTCATCACCTTGGAGCATATTCTGAAATAGGGTTTTATCTGAATTCAATTCATATTATTTGCGCAAGCACAAAGTAAAAAGAAATAGTTGCTTGTGATAATGTAGAAGTGTTAATATAGATATTTGGCTAAAGCCAGACCTACTTAACATTAGAGCTAAATGGGTTGAAACTCATCCCAAATGATTCACCAATACCTTGATCGTTGACTCCACACTATTGTTCGTGACGGTCTCTGGCCGGATACATATGTAATATTTGAGCTCCTGCCCATTTGTAGTAATCGAGCTAAAAAAACACTACTCTAATCATTGTCAAATCGTCGCTAGGTTTTAGTCCGTATTCTTCACTTATTGTGATTAGAGTCTTCTTTAATTTGTTAGCGTTATCCAATTCTCTTGTATTAACAAAAAACTCTTCCATTATCCTCTCTTCCGTAATCTTGGGATAAGACTTACCATCATGATTTTTAAACGTATGAATACCATCGGTGGATATGGTTAAATCTTTAAATTTAGGTATTGACTTTTTTATTGCTCTTGTTTGATACCATAGATGCTTATCCATATTTAAGTGGTACCCAATGTAATCCGGCTTGTTGTCATTTTCATATTCAATGTTTTCGCCATCAATATGTATCATTCCATCTCCGACAACGATCATTTCAGCTTTAAGTAGTCCTTTATCTACCACCCCAAGAATTAATGTTGATAATATTTCATCAGACTTTAAATCTAATTGTCTATTCAAATTACTTAAATCATCAAACAACTGAAGTGAAATACTCTCAAGTAATACTACTAATTCCTTTCTTTCATTTGTCGCATACTCTCTGTAAGCCTCTTGCTTTGCAAGTTTTCTTAAAATTTTTCCGATTAGGGTTGAAGCAAAATGAGAGTCTGTTCCACTCGAACAACCATCCATTACTGCTACTAAAATTAAGTCTTCTCCAAGGTCTTCTAAAACTAAAAAGTCTTCATTGTGATTTACATGAAATTCCCCAATATGTGATAATTCAAAAGTTCTTACCCTCCCATTCATATTGTAAAGGTATCCCTAAATCAGTTAATTTAAAAAATCAATACATTTATAAAACGTTGTTCGTGACGGCCTCTGGCCGGATACATATGTAATATAAGGGCTCCTGCCCTGATTGTAACAGTAGTATTAAAATAACAGTCAATATCATCAAGCCCCAAATTTAAATACTGAATAATTAATAAAATACTTTCAAGTTAATTAAAAAACCATAACAACCTACATATCAGTTATTTACGATACCTAAATCTACTCACTAGCTATAAACAAATACAAGATTTTCATCTTTTTCAGGCCAAGAACTAGGGGCATATTCTTTCTCAGGCAACACAGTATTGATTGACACGAAGTCATTATTAATTTTATCAAATTTCAAAAATTCTAATTATGAAAAATTTTCTCTATTGCTGTTTAGTAGCAACTGTGTTTTTCCTTACTTCTTGTAATGACGATGGACAATTCGATACAACGAGCGAAGTAACTCAAGCAACCGAAGATCAAACTGCATACAGCGAACGAACATGTAACCATGCAGAACACCAACAATCACTATTGAGTGACCCTACCTACAAAGCACGATTTGATAAAAGAATAGAAAAAATGAGCCAACTAGCAAGATCTAGAAGCTCTGTTAACTGTACTGAATCTATTGTACTGCCGATAGCAATTCACTTTCAAAATATCAGTAACCCAGACCAATCTTGCCTCAAAAACTTAGCACAAAATCAAGTGGATATCTTGAATGAGGATTTTCAAGCATTAAATAATGATGCTTCATTATTTGATGCAGTAGCCAATAACTATCCTGGTGTGATTCCAAGTAATTCATGTATTTCGTTCTGTCTTGCAGATCAGAGTCACCCTAATGCTTCAGGTATTGCAGATGGACAACCAGCGGTAACATTCAATGCCTTCTCTGGCGACTTTTCATCTACATGGTCAGGATATATCAACGTATTTGTAAGAGGCAATACAGGTGTACTTGGGTATTCACCTCTAGGTGGATCAGGCGATGGTGACGGAGTGGTTATAGATGCGACAGCATTTGGTAGTGGGGCTGGCTGTACAGGAGTAGCACCAGATGCACCATACAACTTAGGTAGAACACTGACTCACGAACTTGGTCACTTCTTGTTATTAGATCACAACTGGGGCAATGGAGGATGTAACTCTGACGATGGTGTAGCTGATACTCCTGATCAATCAGACTCTAACTCTGGATGTCCTAACTCTGGAACAAGTTCTTGTGGATCTATCGACCTATACATGAGTTACATGGATTACACAAATGATGCTTGTATGTACATGTTCTCTAATGGACAAGCTGCAAGAATGAATAACTACGTAACTGCCAACTTCCAAAACTTGATCAGCAATGCTGGTAGTGTATGTAGTGGAAATACAACAGGTGGCGGAACCGGTGGAGGTGACGACAATGGTGATGATGAAGATGATAATGGTGATGGTGACGATGAAGGCGATGATAATGACGACGACAACGGTGATGACGAAAATGACGATGAGGGCGACGATGAAGGTGATGATGAAGGTGATGATGAAGATGATAATGGTGGAGATGAAGAAGACGACGAAGGTTGTTACGAAATCACACTACAGTTAAACTTTGATGATTTTCCTGAAGAAACTTCTTGGAAAATAAAGAGTACAGATAACAATCAGTTAATAGCTTCTGGCGGAAACTATCCTTACGCAGCTGCAGGTACAAGCATCGATGAAGCAGTATGTCTTGAAGAAGGTTGCTACAAACTAGTAGTTAGAGATTCATACGGAGATGGTATGTGTTGTGAATACGGCTTCGGTAACTTCTTAATCTTAGATGAAGAATATGAGGTATTCTATGAGTCAGATGGAGACTTCGGCAATAGAGAAAGAATCGACTTCTGTATTGACTTAACTGAAGAAAGAGTAGAAGGTCTTAAAGTAGATAAAGATCCTAAATCTTCTACACTAGCTAAAAAAGCACCACGGACGAATAATTGAAAATTGAAAGGTGAAAATTGAAGATGCTTGCTACGTGGCAATGTTATTTGTACAATTATCAAAGTGCAATATTCTTATTCATCGAGTCCAAGGTCTTTTACCTCGGGACTTATCTTTACAATTTCAAACTTTGCCTACTTGACTTTACAATGGAGGCTAGAATTTTTAATATTTCTACGCAATCCTTATTCATTGATTGGAATTGCTCTTCGTTGATATGACTTGTATCTTTTAGAAGGTTAAGCCAATATTCAGTTTCATTAATCTCTTTTAGTGCAATGGACATTTTATTGATAAAGTCCTTTTTGCTCTGAGCATGTTCGGCTTCTCTGACTAGGGCTCCTGGTGCAGTTCCACTACGTAAGAGTTGCTTAGATAATACATACTCTTTTTGAACTTCCTGTAAGTGACGTGATAGATTGACTATTCGAATAGCAAATTGATAAGACTTGACGTGTATGATATTCCCCTTTTTCATTAGCCGTATTTTTACTAACCAATTTAAAGGAATCTATCCAGAACTCAAAATAGAAAATAGCATTTAACACTAGCTAAGTAATAAACAATGGACAACCCAGTATGAATTATCCATTGTTAATTAAAATGACATTACCCTAATGAGCAACCTTTCAATTAAAAAAGACATCGCCCTACTAAGTCATTTTCCATTTTCAATCTTCACTTTTCAATTAAAAAAGACATCGCTCCACTAAGTCATTTTCAATTTTCACTTATCAATTTTCAATTACCGAGCTACTCGTCCACTTGCATCACCGCTCATGAGCTTCTCTACTTCCTCTATAGTTGCAAGATTGGCATCCCCTTTAATGGTATGCTTAAGAGCAGATGCTGCTACGGCAAAGTCTAGAGCTTTCTGGTCATCACCTTCGTATGACATCAGACCATATACAAGACCACCCATAAAGCTATCTCCACCACCTACACGATCGACGATATGCGTCAAGTCGTAGGTATTAGATGATTCAAATAGGGTAGTACCATCGTATAATACACCAGCCCATGTATTGTGTGATGCTGAGATCGAACCTCTTAAGGTAGTGATCACTTTTTTAGCTCTTGGAAACATCTCCATCAACTGCTTAAGTACCGATAGATATGCTTTACCATCTACAGAGCCACCATGTGTAACATCTACGCCTTCTGGGTGTAGACCGAAGTGCTTTTCAGCATCCTCTTCATTACCTAGGATCACGTCACAACCGGCCACTAGCTCAGGCATTACTTCGCCAGGCTCCTTGCCATAGTTCCATAGTTTCTTTCGGTAGTTGAGATCTGTTGATACGGTTACTCCTAGTTTATTGGCCATCTGTATTGCTTCTAGACAAGCATCTGCAGCTCCTTGAGAGATTGCAGGTGTGATCCCTGTCCAGTGAAACCAACCAGCGTCTTTTAAGATAGACTCCCAGTCCACCATTCCTTTCTGGATAGTAGACATCGCTGAGTGAGCCCGATCATAGATCACTTTACTACCACGACTTACGGCTCCAGTCTCTAGGAAGTAGATACCGAGTCGCTCACCACCTCTGATGATGCTATTGGTATCGACGCCTCTTTTACGGAGCTCCATGAGGGCACATTCTCCGATGTCGTTCTGAGGTAGTCTAGTGACGAATTCAGATGGGACACCATAGTTGGCTAGGGATACAGCAACGTTGCTCTCTCCTCCGCCATATATAGCATCAAAATTATCTGTTTGCGAAAAACGCTTAAACCCCGGAGGGCTTAAGCGTAGCATGATTTCTCCGAATGTAACAACTTTTTTCATTGTTAAATTGATTTTATTTTTAATAGATTATGCTTCTATATTCCTAATGCTTGACCACCACCTACTTGTATCGTTTCGGCAGTTAAGAATGCAGCATCTTTACTCGCAAGGAAAGAAACAACACCAGATACATCTTCAGGTTGTCCTAATCTTCCAAGCATAATGTTGTTTGCCCAAGATTTGAATACTTCTGGCTTAGTAGATTTGATACCAATGTGGAAGTCCGTGTCAATAGTACCCGGAGATACAGCATTTACTCTAATTCCATATTCAGCTAGATCCTTAGCTAGTGCTCTTGTAATGGTATGTACCGCAGCTTTTGATGTACCGTACATTCCTGCACCTGGTCCACCTGCATTCCATCCTGCATTAGATGTGTAATTGATGATCGTTGGGTTCTCTCCTTTTTTAAGGAATGGAATCGCTGCTCTAGATGCAAAAAACACAGAATCTAAGTTCAATGCCATCACGCCTCTATAAAACTCAGTTGTCATTTCTTCAAACCTAGCTCTACCACCTAATCCACCTGCGTTATTCACAAGTACATCGATTCTTCCATACTTCTCACCGACTTTTTTGATATTATCAGCTACAGCATCTTCTTTGGTTACGTCAAATCCGAAATACTCACATGTTATTCCTTCAGCAGTCAGTTCTGTAACTCTTTTTGCTCCTTTATCGTGATCGATACCGTTGATGATTACTGTAAATCCATCTTTACCTAATCTCTTGGCTACTGCTAGACCTATTCCTGAGGTTGATCCAGTTACTATAGCTACTTTATTTGTACTCATAATTTATATATATTTAATTGTATTCAATTTATTATTAAAATGTTTTTAATTCAATTTTTTATCGCAATGGTTTTAGCGGTTCTATTTTAGGGCATAATACCCATACAGCTATCAATGCTATGACTGCTAAAGCGCCACCGATCAAGAAAGCAGGAGTATAATTGCCTCCAGCAGTTAATAAAGGTATCAAAGCTGTCAATCCAAATGCTCCCAATTTAGCTGCAGTACCTGCAAATCCAGAAAGGGTACCTACTACTTTACCACTAAACATATCGCTCGGTAGCGTCTGTACATTACCGATTGCTGTCTGGAAACCAAATAAAAGTACTGCCATTATCATTACAGCATTCATTGCAGATCCAGGTGCCTTAAGTAAGATAAAACAAGGGATCATGATAAAACAACCTAATGTAATAACCATCTTTCTAGTTTTATTAACTGACCAACCAGATGAGAGTCTATTTTGGGCAAGAAGTCCACCAAACCATGCACCGAACATAGCACCTACATAAGGTACCCATGCGGAGAATGCAATGTCTTTGACATTCAGTCCAAATACCTCATTAAGGTAGATAGGGATCCATACGATAAACAACCACCATATTGGATCAATAGCCGCTGAAGCTATTATAACACCCCAACTCTCTTTACGACCTAATAGTTCAGCTGTATCTGGTGTATACCCATCATCATAATGACCATCAGAGTCTAGATCTTGATTTTTCTGACCGGTTAGGATATATTTCTTTTCATTTTCAGTAAGCCAAGGGTGTCTTTCTGGTGGTGCCTTTACTAGATACAGCCAAGGCAATAACCATAGGAAACCCATTAATCCTACACAAACAAAAATCGCCTGCCATGATAAATAGATAGACAAAATTCCAATTACTGGATATGCTACAATACCTCCGATGGCTGCTCCAGAATTAAATATTCCTTGAGCAAATGCTCTTTCTTTTGTTGGAAACCACTCCGCATTCGCTTTAGCAGCTCCAGGCCAGTTACCAGCTTCCGCAATACCTAGTAGCGATCTGAATATTGAGAAACTCAACATACCCTGTGCAAATGCATGCAACATGGTAGCAAACGACCATACACCTATAGATATAGCAAAACCAAGCCGTGTACCGATCCAATCGAAGATTTTTCCAAATATTGTTTGACCGGCTGCATATGATAATATGAAGACAGCAGATATAGTACCATAGACCCCTTTGGTATAGTCTTTACCCTTTCCAGGGAATAGTTCTTCAGCTATATCAGGCCATAAAGCACCGAAAGCTTGTCGATCTATATAATTAACTACAGCCGCTAGAGCTACGAGCATTACGACCCACCAACGGAGTCCTTGTATTTTTTTCATACTAACGGCTTTTTTTCATTGGCATACCGAGAAAATCCTCTCTTGCTGGGCTAAATATATCAAGCAGAACTCCAGGTTTAGTACATACACATCCGTGCCATACATGAGGGACTACATAAAATGCATCACCTGCTTTCAATGTTCTTGTTTCTTCGCCGATTTTCATTTCAAATTCACCACTTTCTACATAGGTAACTTGTGAGTGATAGTGCTCGTGTAATATACCAACAGCTCCTTCATCAAAATTTACTTTGACAAGCATCAAATGCTCATCATAGCCCAT
>CALDEO010000077.1 GCA_937942465.1 uncultured Saprospiraceae bacterium | reverse complement strand
TGGTCACTACAATAGTGAAGATCTAAAGTCCGTGATCAAAGAGGTAGTACCTAACCCTGAGTTGAATTCTATTGTTAGAAACTACATTAGAAAGAATACAAAGTACAACGTGGTGTATTTTTAAGCAGACACAGAAACAGTCTATATACTGGAGTAATTTGTTGATATGATGTCCATACCAAACTAGAAGATCATGCAAAAGGAATTGTCAGAGTGTACAGATCAAGAGCTATTGGTTAAAGCAAATAAGATGAAGACAACTGCTTTTATGAATGCCTTATTGATTGGTTTTCTGATCGGAGTGATCATATTCAGTATCTTCAAAAGCACCATCAGCTTATTTACATTAGTACCGCTGTTCTTTTTGTATAAAATACTCAACGGACCTGATAATGACGATAAAGAATTGAAGTTACTGTTGAAAGAGAGGGGTTTGTAAAACTCCAAAGGCTTATGAATCGCTTTTAACCTTGGTTAGTTTAGGTTGAAAATATAAGCCTACATCACTCCCTACCCACAGGTATGATCAGAGGTTATCTTCCATTTGCCATCGATCTTTTTTACGATCAGTGTAAAAAATCCTGACGGACTATCATCTTTTCTAGTTAAAGTGAATTTGCCTATGATGTGATATGCATCACTGTAGATCTGATTTAATTGTTCTATCTCGAAGTTAAGCTCACCCATTTTTTCTTGTGTAGGATATGCTTTTTGGAAGTTCTTCCAAGTTTGATCCCAACCCGTTGTTACGGTATTGTTACTAGTAAAACTCAGTTTTGGAGAGTTCCAGTATCCTCTCATAAATCCATTGATATCACCGTTATTCCATGCTAGTTCTTGATTTTTTAGCACTTGTATAACGGCTTGTTCGTCTACTGCACTTACTTCGTTGGTAGGTTTACAACCTACGGCCATTGCGATAAGCAATAAACAAACGATTAGATTTTTCATAGTTGATTGATTTTTAGAAGTACGATGCCATCTCTGATTGTAACTCTTGAGCAGCAGCTCTTATTCGTTGCTCATAACCTTCTGACGGGCCACCTGCATAGATAATGCCTCTTGTGGAGTTGACTAAAAGTCCACAGTCGTTGTTAAATGCGGCATCGGCTACTTCATTTAATTTACCACCTTGAGCACCTACTCCTGGCACTAAAAAGAAATGATAAGGTAATAGCTCTCGTATTTCTTTGAGTTGTTGCGGATGCGTGGCACCTACAACGTACATCATGTTGTCTATAGAACCCCAAGTTGCGGAGGTCTTAAGTACTTTTTCGTATAATTTTTTTCCTTTCTCGTCTTGGAAGTGTTGAAAATCTTGAGATCCTTTATTCGACGTAAGTCCTAATAATATGACCCATTTATCATCAAAATCTAAGAATGGCTTCACACTATCACTTCCCATATATGGTGCAACGGTGATTGCATCAGCACCCATAGTTTCAAAGAATGCTTTGGCATATCGCCCTGAGGTATTACCAATATCTCCACGTTTAGCATCTGCTATGATGAGATGTTTATCTGATATATACTCAATGGTTTTTTGTAAACTATCCCAACCTTTACTCCCGTATACTTCATAAAATGCAGTATTGGGTTTGTAGGCAACACATAAGTCTTGTGTCTGGTCGATGACCATTTTGTTGAATTCAAAAATCGGATCTTCTTCTTTTAGAAAAACTTCAGGTACTTTTTCTAGGTCAATATCTAGACCTACACATAGAAAAGACTTTTTTGTTTGGATCTGTTCTATCAGTTGAAATCTATTCATATGTTATAATCCGTTGACGGCTTTCACACCTTTGATTTCTGGAAGTTTTTGTTTGATTGCTTGTTCGACACCTGCTTTCATAGTCATTGCTGACATAGAGCAGTATTCACAATTGCCAAGCCATTTGATCTCAACAATCATGTCATCCGTGATATTTACGATCTCGATATTACCACCATCTACCTTGAGGTGTGGACGGATATCATCGAGGGCAGCATCAACTCTTTTAAGCAAAGACTCTTTTTCAGTTGCAATCATATTACAAAAATACGCTTTTATTAATTAGTGATCTCAACAATTTTTGTCGGGGCTATTTCATTATTCCTAACATTGACTTGTTGCACGAAGTTTTTACAGATATTCTCGAAATAAGAAGCTGTTATTTCTGAGCTTTGCTTATTCGTTATAGGATTTCCTTCATCACCTGCTTCTCTGATACCTTGGACTAGCGGTATCTGCCCTAGCATCATCGTATTTGCTTTTTTGGCTAAACTCATGCCGCCACCTTGACCAAATATATGATACTTGTTATCTGGCAACTCTGCTGGAGTAAACCATGACATATTCTCTACTACACCTAAGATCGGTACATTGATATTAGGCAATAAGAACATATTCATCGCTTTGACAGCATCTACGATCGCCACCTCCTGTGGTGTAGTGACCATTATTGCTCCTGTCAGTGGTAGTGTCTGTACGAGTGTAAGTTGGATGTCTCCCGTACCTGGAGGTAGATCTATAAGTAAGAAATCTAACTCCGGCCATAGACATTCGTTGACAAACTGCTTGATGATACCACCTAATCTCGGTCCTCTCAAGACGACTGCTTGCTCTGGTTCGATAATATTACCGATAGAGATCATATGGATACCATGCGCTTCGATTGGTACTATTTTATTCTGACCATAGAGTTTTTTTACTTGAGGACGCTGGGCTGTAGTACCTAGCATAGTAGGTATACTCGGTCCATATAGATCGGCATCCATGATACCTACTGTAGCACCTTGCTTTATTAGTTCTATTGCTAGATTGGTTGTGACGGTAGACTTACCTACCCCACCTTTACCTGATGCGATTGCAATTACATTTTTTATTTGTGGCAACACAGATCCAGCTTGCGTAGTTGGCGGTGCTGCGTTTTGCTCCATATGCACATGTACTTGCGCTTCAGGGTACTCCTCTGTGATCGCCTGCTGGCAAGCAAAGTTGATGCTAGACTTGATCTCAGGGCTACTCTCACTAGTCGATAGGCTGAAACTGACATTCATACCATCGATCTTAAGATCCTTGATCATTTTAAGGCCTATAACATCTAATCCAGTTTTAGGATCTTTAACTCTTCGTAGGGCATTTACAATGCGATTATTATCTATACTCATATCTTCTTTTATGGTCGTCCAAAAGTACCAACAATACATGGAACATAGTGTTCTAAAATATTTATATATTCTATTTCTTATTTATAGTAGTCGATAGAAATTAAAATCGGAAATTTGCGTAAGCAGATATCCTTTAAATATTGCTTGAATGTAATGATAAATTAGAAATTTTATCGTTTCATTGGCATAATAAGGTTTTTGACTAACACGACTTTATACTGTATGATCGTATATATTTTGATTTTACGAAAGTACAGCTAACAAGAATAAATATTGCATGCGCATATTGCACGATATCAATTCACTGCCGACATTTAAGAATGCAGTGATGACTATAGGATCATTCGATGGTGTACACAGTGCCCATCAGGATATCCTGAGTAAGATCAATCAACTGGCTCAGGAGATTGACGGTGAGTCTGTTGTGGTTACGTTCCACCCTCACCCTAGAGAAATTATATACCCTAAAGACAATACCTTACAACTACTTACTGATCTACAGGAAAAGTTAGATCTGTTGGAGAAGTATGGTGTACAGAATGTTGTTGTAGTACCATTTTCGGTAGAGTTTAGTCAACAGAATCCTAAAGAGTATATTGAGAAGTTCCTTATCGGAAAATTCAATCCTAGCTACGTTGTTATTGGATATGACCATCGATTTGGGTTAAATCGAGGAGGTAACTTTACGATGCTACAAGAGTATGAAGCAGAGGGCCATTTCAAGCTATTAGAAATTAAAAAGCAAGAGCTAGATGATATTGTTATCAGCTCTACCAAGATACGTAATGCATTGCTAGAAGGAGATGTGACGCTTGCCTCTGGCTTGCTCAATCACTC
>CALDEO010000076.1 GCA_937942465.1 uncultured Saprospiraceae bacterium | reverse complement strand
AACCATTTATGCATTTGAGGAGCTCCTTTTTCGGGATGCTCTAAGTAATGTTCATCCATTAAACGCATTAATTCTAGATTCAGTAAACTTTCATTTTGTGGTTTGTAATAAATGCCTGATCTATTCAAGTTTAACAACTTACATTGATTTACTACACTTAATTTAGTATGACCCTTGCTTATCATTCTACGTCGCTTGAACATCGGTTCTAGCGCAAGGCGTTCTTTAAAAAATCAAGTTCCACTTTTTGTTGACCTATTGTTTTAAGTAGTCGTTCTTCTCGTAGTTCTTGTTCAGTTTTAGCATTCTTAGCTTTACCTTTTAGAAATACTTCCTCCGCTCCATTTAAAAACTCGCGTTTCCAAGTACTTATTTGCTGAGGATGTAAATCAAATTTTTGTGCTAATTCTTGATTACTTAGTCGCTCTTTTAGGGCTTCTAAAACTACTTTTGTCTTGAATTTCGTTGTAAATTTCTTCCGTGTCATAACAGTAAATTTATTAGTTATTTTTTAATCTAACTTACTGTCCTATTTTCAGGGGTATGATCAATCTTCTTTGCTAATGTACCTGCCTTTTAAAATTTCGGAAAAAAACAGGACTAAAGCGTAAAACATAAATGAAACTAAAATTTGAAAAGGGATTAGGTATAATATCCTACTCACCCAACAAGTCCGGTCTTCTCACCTTCGTTCTTTCTATGGACTGATCCATACGCCAGTCGTCTATCAGTTTATCATTGCCCGATAGTAAGATGTCTGGTACTTTCAGTCCTCTATATTCCGCTGGACGGGTATATACAGGAGGGGCTATGAGATCATCTTGAAATGAGTCAAACAATGCAGAGCTACCGTCATTGAGCACTCCAGGTATCAATCTACCGATCGCATCTACAACTACTGCAGCGGCTAGCTCACCACCTGACAGCACGAATGACCCAATGGATATCTCCTTCGTGATTAGGTCTTCTCTTATGCGTTCATCGATCCCTTTGTAGTGTCCACATAGTAATATGATATTACCTAGTGACGACAGCTGATTGGCCATACCTTGATCAAATACCTCACCATCGGGACTCATATAGATGATATCGTCGTAGGTCCGCTCGCTTTTTAGCTTGTCTATGACCGTATATATCGGCTCTACCATCATCACGAGACCAGCACCTCCACCATACTGATAGTCATCAACTTGGCGATGCTTACCTAGGCCATACTCTCTGAGATCATGGATCACGATCTCTAGCAAGCCTTTGTCCTGAGCTCGTTGCATGATCGAGTGACTCAGTGGACTCTCTAGTAAACTTGGTACTACGGATATGATATCTATTCTCATGATAATAAATGGTATAAACAAATATGACCTGGCTTTACCAGCCAGGTCATATTAAATAAATTTATAATATATCTTAGTTAATCTTGATTAATTCTACATCAAAGATCAATGCAGAGAACGGCTTGATCGTAGGACCAGCAGCTCTTGCGCCATATGCCATATCGTATGGTACATACAGTCTCCACTTAGCACCTTCAGTCATCAGAGCTAGGCCATCTTGCCATCCCTTGATCACTTGACCTAGGCCGAATGATAGAGGCTCTCCTCTCTCTACACTACTGTCAAATACAGTACCGTCCGTCAATGTACCATGATAATGTGTCGTTACATTATCAGCTAACTCAGGATGCATTGTACCTGTACCTGGAGTTAATATCTCATACTGTAGTCCACTTGGCAATGTTACGATACCTGGCTTCTTACTGTTTTCAGCTAGAAAAGCTTGTCCTGCAAGTTTGTTTGCTTCACTCATTCGTTTACTTGATTTTTTAGAATAATCTTTAAATATTTGATCTGCTTCTCTTGGTTGTATTAGCAATCCTTTCCCTTGGATAGAGCTTTTCATTGCTGATTGTAATATATCGAAATTAGCAACTTTCACACCTTTACTCGAAAGCTGTTTAGCGGCCATTACTCCCATTACATAATCGAGGGTGTCTTGTTCAGTTTTCAATTCTTGAGATTGACCTACGGTCAAAAACATAGAAAAAACTGCTAGCATTAATAATCTCATTTACTTTGTTTTTAAATCTGTATAGTGTTTATAAAAATAAGGGATTGTTTCTATTCCCTTGTAATAGTTAAATAGTCCGTAGTGCTCATTAGGCGAGTGAATCGCATCACTGTCTAGTCCAAATCCCATCATTACTGACTTCACTCCGAATACTTCTTCGAATAGTGCTACGATCGGGATACTACCACCTGATCTCTGTGGTATCGGCTCCTTGCCATACGTCTGCTCCATAGCCATGTGTGCCGCCTGATACTCAGATGTATCGGTCGGTGTCACGGCTGGGTGCCCACCGTGGTGAGGACGTACTTCTACTTTGACACCTGCTGGTGCGATAGAGGTAAAGTGATCTACAAATAGTTGTGTTATTTTATCAGGATGCTGATTAGGTACGAGTCTCATAGAGATTTTGGCGAAAGCCTTAGATGGCAATACCGTCTTGGCACCTTCACCGATATATCCTCCCCAGATACCATTGACATCCATCGTCGGACGTATCGATGTCTGCTCTAGTACGGTGTATCCTTTCTCTCCTCTTACATCGTCTACTTTCAGTTCTTTTTTATAGTAGTCTAATGAAAATGGAGCTTCATTCATCTTGGCTCTATCTTCGATGCTGACTACTTCTACATCATCATAAAATCCTGGGATTGTGATGTGTCTGTTTTCATCCATCATAGAGTCGATCATCTCACACAATGCATTGATCGGGTTGCTCACAGCACCCCCGTATACACCGGAGTGAAGATCTATATTAGGACCAGTCACTTCTACCTCTACATAGCACAGTCCTCTCAGTCCTACCGTGATCGATGGTACATCATTAGCGATCACAGAAGTGTCACTCAGCAGTACTACATCACAAGCTAGTTTTTCTGCATTTTCTTTACAGAATATTTCCAAATTTTCAGATCCTACCTCTTCTTCACCTTCGATCATAAACTTGACATTGCAAGGCAATGCACTCTCTGCCATCATTGCTTCAAATGATTTCAAATGCATATACATCTGACCTTTATCATCACAAGCTCCACGGGCAAATATGGCACCATCAGGGTGTAGTCTAGTCTTCTTGATTACGGGATCAAATGGTGGAGAATCCCACAACTCGATCGGATCTGGTGGTTGCACATCGTAGTGACCATACACAAGTATCGTCGGCAATGATGGGTCTACCATCTTCTCACCATATACGATCGGGTGCCCAGCTGTTTCAAATAATTCAGCATTGTCAGCACCTGCCTCTTTTAACTTAGCAAGTACATACTCTCCAGCTTTTCGTACATCTCCTGCATATGCTGAGTCAGCACTTACAGAAGGTATTCGCAATAGCTCTTTTAACTCTTCTAGAAATCGATCTTTATTAGCAGAAATATATTTCTGTACAGCTTGCATATTTAAAATTTATAGTTGTTCCAACAAAGAACGTTGGTTTTGATTATTAATTACTTAATCTATTAAAGATTATTTGGCTCAAATGTTCAACAGATACGTCTCTTACTAGTGTACCTTCTTTGGCATATGATATTTC
>CALDEO010000075.1 GCA_937942465.1 uncultured Saprospiraceae bacterium | reverse complement strand
AAAACTCTAAGAAAAGCTTAATTATAACATAAGTCTGTCAAGCTTCTATATATAATGTTTTATTCTATATAAATTATATCTATGTTTGTAGTAAGTTATAACTTATTATGAAACAGATTTTATTTATTGGGTTTTTGTTGTTTTCATTAACGACAAGTCAGCAAGCGCAGAAAGTAGCTAGCAAATCAGAACTCTCAGCATTAAACGACTACGTACAATTTACTAATGAATCTATTCATGGTTTATTGATAGTACATAGACTATTGGAGAACTTCAACCAAGAAATCAATAAGTACGTAGATCTGGACGGGGAGCAGTTCAACTATTATAGCAACAAGGATATCACCTTCGATATATTTGATGATCCTGATCACTGGTTCTATGAGAAGTCTCCATACGAATGGTACAATAGTGCTAAACTAAAAAGTAGAGGCTTACCAGAAGGTACGTCAAGACAGCTGCATGGGATCTCTACAGAGATGAAAGAGATAACGACTAGAGTCAATGCATTGCGTTTTAAGTTGGATCAGACAATAGACAACTCAGATCTAACCGACCGTGCTCAACTGCAAAAAGTATACGACCTACTGGAGACAGGTGTGAGTCTATATGATGAGTTCTATGCACTGACCAAAAACATGAAGGCTACCATTGCAAAAGCTGGTCAGAATACTGCACAACTCGGTACGAACGATAAGGAGCTTATGAATTTACTTTTAAGTAATCATGATGCGACTTGGAATATCCTAGATGCATTAAGAAATAAAAATGATGAAAATTTCGAGCAGTTAATCAATGTTCAAAGAAAGGCTACGGGCAAGTTTGTTAACTACAAGCGTAGTGGCATGTCACCAAAGCAATACACTCGTAGGTTCAATAATATCATGGCACAGTCCAAAGATGTTGTAACATCGGCAGTACGGTTTTATGATGAGGCAACCGTAGACGAGGAGTATAAGCTGTATGGTAAGTTTTACTTTTATCACAATAGTGATGTGATCAACAAGTTTAATAGATATGGCAATGGCTATGTGTATGAGATCAATCAATTGATCGAAGTACTAGACTTACCGGTGCTCAACATGATCGAAGTACCTCATTACTATAAGGTCATCTATCCAGAAAAAATGAATGAGTCTGGTATTATTGCCAGTACAGACCCTGATATCAAAGCGCTACCTAAGAAGCTTAAAAGTAGAAAGGTTATCAACTCTAAGTATACGATCAATGCAGATACCACAGTGTTCTTGTTGAAGCTATATGAGTCAATGATACAGGATGATGATATCGTATCGATCAACTTTAATGGGGATTGGATATTAGAAAACTATAAAATAGAGGCCAAGCCTACAGTGCTCAATCTACAGCTCAATAAAGAAGGTAAGAATTACCTACTTGTACATGCAGAAACAATAGGTAAGAGACCACCCAATACAGTAGGTTTATCATATGATTATAATGGTGAGAAGGTAGAGTTGAAGCTTAGATCTGACTTAAAAGAGTCAGAAATGATCGAAATCATACTAGACGATGATCAGATAATTATGAAATAAATTGCAACAATGTTGCATTGATGGCGTTTAACAGCATATATTCGCAACAGAGTTGCATTTTATGCTTAGAAGATTACATCAAAAATATTATGACCTCATCGCTATTATAGCGAGTATCACGTGTGCCATACACTGTGCAGCGCTGCCTATACTGGCATCATTGTCAGCAAGTAGTGGTTTGATGGGCGAGCATAGTCACGGGTTTGACAACTTCATTTTAGTCATCGCTGTCATATTTGCTTATAAGTCTCTTTGGAGCTCTTACAGCAAGACTGGCAACCCTACATTCGTTATTATTGCGGCAGTAGGCTTTGCGATTATCTTTACGGGTCGATTTCTACCTCGTCATTTTGAGATTATGACATCCATTATTGGAGGTTTATCTATTGCAACGGCTCACTTTATGCACTTACGTGCGAATGCTCAGAAAAAAAATGCTCAGTTAGAGAGTATATAAAATTGATCTAGAGAAGTTAGCACATTTATACTTTCGGTTTACTCCTTATATTTGTTGTACTCAATTTTAGAAAAATCGTAGTGGTAGTCAACTGTAGTAACCTGTTCCTATATGTAAGTGCCTAGCATAAATCAGGAATCGTTTATATTGTATCAGGCGGCGTTACCTGTCTAGTCTCAATTAGAATTCATAATACCGGATAATTAAAAGTATATTTTACAATTGTTATGTTTAGTCTGGCATTGCGATAGTTATATTGATGATTGCGTTTTATCTAGTAGTTGCCAAAATTTTCTAATTTGTTTAATGGTACATATAGAATACTAAATGGTATAACAAGGCACTAGATCAAAAAAGCCACTACATTTTTCAATGAAGTGGCTTAGTTTATAAAAGTATAATTTTCAATATTAGTAATGAATAACTTACTTTTTATATCTATACATTTTAATATTATCTGATACCGATACCAAATCCAACATTCAATTGAGTTTGATCTGTGTATGCATCATCAGTTGATTTTAAGTAACCATATTCTATGAATAGACCGTTTCTTTCTCCACCTATTCTTAATCCGGCTACACCTCCAAAGTTACTAGAGTTAGAACCCGCTTTTCTGAATATGTACTTAGGAGAAGCATATACACCTATCGCTTTAGTAGGGTGATATGAGAAGTATGCAGGAATAGCAATATCAATAATTGTATTAGAAGCGTCTTCCTCCCCAGCATTGAACGAAAGATAACCAAACCCAGCACCAATAGATCCTGCAAGCTTAGACTCAGCATCACCTAAAAATTGGTACTTAATATCAGCACCACTTGTACCTAATAAAGTAAGGTTTACACCTACGTCTACTTTTTCTGTTATACCCGTTCTGAAGAAAAATTCTCCAGCAAAACCACCAATACTTGTTGTATCGGTCACATCTCCATTTTCGTCGATATCGTAGAAATCAGCTTTAGGAAGTGCTACTCCCATTCCGAATCCTTTTTCACCTACCGGTGTTACTCTTGCTGTTTGGAAAGTTTTGTTAGAAATACAGCTTTGCATTAGCATACCCAAACACAGTAACATGAACAAATTTTTCATTGATTTCATTGTTTAATTTTGATAATAAGATTTATAAGAAGGCCGATTTTTTGTTTTTTTTGCAATCTGCCCTATATTTTTTTACAAATATAGAAATAAATAATATGAATTAGTACAATGTTTAATGAATGTTTTTCGTTGCACTTATACGCTAATATAAGTTATAAGCTGTTGGTCGGCATATTGGTTTTAGCCGATTATAGTTTGAATAGATGACAATACTAGCGAACCGAAGTATTGGTTACGTTTGTCCTTTGGATCAGTTAAATATAAAATAAGTAAAGTTAGCGATGCTTAAAACCCATTCTTCAAGTAGTAGTTAACTCCTATTCTGATACTTGCAAATGAATTGAGAGATGGTCTGTATACTCCTTTGTTGTTATCATATCTCCAACTATTGTCATTGATGTCCATCACTCCGACACCACCTCTAAGCTCAAAATATACCATGATTCGCTCTGTCTGGAAGTATTGAAAACCACCGCCAAATAGTATATTCAAATCAAAGGCACGATATAGATCAGAATCAGAAAAATCAGTTCCTTGCTCTGCAACTATTAGATCATAGTTTTGATTGTTGTCTTTTTGATTGATAAAGTCTAGCATTTCTACTTCTGCTCCATCTATAAACCAATCAACGCTTGACGATGTCATGAACCCTGGTTGGATACCACCTAGTAAATATGTATTAAGCTTACCGTATGCAAAACCCCTTTGTTCGCCAAGAACTCTCTTGTAAGTAATAGGTACATATAGATATGTGAAATTTACTTCCTTTTCGTTTTCGGTATCACCGATAATATCCTTGTAACTCTGCCCTGAGCTACCAAATTGAATTCCAGCTTGAATATTATGCTTATTGTGGATATCTACTCCCGCATGTACAGAAAACTGAACTGCAGTACTTACTTTATAATTTAACTCACTATATCCATAGTTATTCTGATTTAGAATAGCCGGCAATGACAATCCGATCTCCGCTCCTCCGTAAAGTTTGCGTATATCTTCTTCAAAGTTTTGAGCTGTAGCTGTATTGCTTGAGCTTAGTAAAAATAGGATACCTAGTAGTGTAAATAGTGTTTGTCTCATTGTCTGTAAAATTTCGTAATACAAATATATATAATAAAAATACATTATTTGTATATTGCTGATAATTAACACATCAAGACATTGTTATGTGCCAAAAAAAAATGCGAAGAAACTCGTAAGCTTCTTCGCATCGTATATTGTTTATTCCCTTAAAAGGGTATCAACTTTGTACTACTATATAGTGTAGTTTAAGTCATTTATTACTTCGCCATCAATTTGATCTGGATACTCATGTTATCATTGATTGCTTTATCTTTTAAGTTATCAAAGAACTTGTCAGATCCGTATTTGATACCCCATTGAGTACGATCGATTGTAAACTTAGGAGTTGATACAGATATACCTGCAGCAGTAACTTCAATCTTAGATCTAAAGCCAATTTGTTTAGTTTGTTCCTTAAGTGTTAAGTTACCGTATACTAGGTGTGACGCATCTGCGTCATTATCAAGTGCTGTTAATTTTGTGATTTCAAAAGTTGCTGTTGGGTATTTTGCAACGTTGAAAAAATCATCAGCATTATCATCAGAAGAACCCTTTAGGTGCGACTCTAGGTAAGCTTTTTTCTCACCTTCAAGATCAGTTACATTGATACTATTCATATCGATAGTAAATTTACCACCTGTTACTGCACCTTTCTCTACAGAGATAGATCCGTCTTTTACATTCATTGTACCTGCGTGAGTACCAGCTATTTTTGATCCTTCCCACATGATCATACTTGCAGCAGTGTCTACAGTATATGTTTTACCAGTTGCATCTGCGGCAGCGGCAGCTGCAGTAGTTGTAGCTTTTGCACCAGAATCATTTTTACATGAAACCATTACAGAAAGGAATGCTACCATTAAAAATGAATTTATTAAAATTTTCATAGTTGATTTGTTTTGAATAAATTGAATTGATTAGAACTTATTAAGCCATTAGAAGGGCAATAAGTTTCATTTTATTGTGATACTGAGATATTAATTTCAGAAAACATTTTTTTTACTTCGCCCAGTCCCTTTAATATTACACAATTGTTAGGTACTTCAAAGTTCTGCTTTACTACTTGGTATCCCGATAGGATGACCTTAGACTCGGCTAGTTGACTGCAGAGCATATCTATGAAACCTTGGATAGGCTCTTCGGAGTATGTATCGTTGATGATCGTAAATACATAGTCAGGTTTGTAGATGTTATAAGCATCCACAATATCAGTAAGGGGGATATCAAATCCAAGACTAATCGTCTTATGACCAAGCTTTTTCAATATAAAATGTAAGAAGAGTAGGCTAAGCTCGTGATTTTCATTTTTAGGTAAGAATATCAAACCTTTAGGTTCTTTACCCTTGTACTTTATCTCCAACTGATCTATTGCACTGATCGTTTTTCTTCTTATGAGATTACTTACAAAATGTTCGTGAGCACCTTTTATAGATCCAGCGATCCACATAGTACTCAGTTTATCAAGTAGTGGATATATAACGGTATCCATTGTGTCTTCAAATCCCCTAAGCTCTATTTTCTTATCTAATACTTTGACAAACTTAACCTCGCTCAACTCTAATACTGCAAGAGTAAGTGCATCGAGTTCATCTTCAAATATTGCATCGACTTCAGTGATGTCGGTTACCTTTTGATAGATTTCTTCTTGACTGAGCTTAGCAATATGAGATATTTTTATACCGCTTCTGTTCAATATTGCAATGTTCAAGATCAACTTAAGATCTACGTCATCAAAATATCGAATATTTTTATCAGTTCTTTTAGGGTTGATAATACCGTACCTCTTTTCCCATATACGGATTGTATGCGCTTTTACGCCAGACAATTTTTCGATATCGTTGATACTATATATTACCATAAAATTTCACCATGCGTCTTGCAACGGACTAAGTCTGTTAAAACAAGATGCGGACTTTTTTGTTTCTGTATTAATATGTTTTTTGCGGGCTCTTATAAAAGTTAACAACTAGATTTAAGAGTTACCACTGTACTGATGCAAGCAATTACTACAATTTTAATGCTCAATTTGCTTTATTGTTTAGATTTTGCATCTTTATTAAGAAGTTTTAAATGAAAGTCGATATATGAATATAGGTGTAGTTTGTTATCCAACCTTTGGTGGGAGTGGAGTTGTTGCGACAGAGTTGGGTATTGCATTGGCTGAAAATGGGCATAACGTACATTTCATTACGTATCAAAGACCAGCAAGATTATTGGGCTTTTATGCTAATATTTTCTTTCATGAAGTATCTTCAATGGAGTATCCGCTGTTTGAGCATTCTCCTTATGAGACGGCACTCGCAAGTAAGTTGGTAGATGTCGTAAAGCATGAAAAACTAGATCTCTTACATGTACATTATGCCATACCACATGCGGCAGTTGCGTACATGGCCAAATGTGTACTTGCATCTCAAGGCATATCTATCCCGATTGTCACTACATTACACGGTACAGATATTACCCTTGTCGGGAATGATAAAAGTTTTTCTCCAGTAGTAGAGTTTAGTATCAATAACTCTGATGGAGTCACTGCGGTATCACAGAACTTGAAGTCGCAGACTCTAGATAGTTTTAATATTACAACAGATATCATGGTAATTCCCAATTTCATAGACCTTGAGAGATTCAGTAAAAGAGATAAAGAGCATTTCAAAAAAGCGATAGCACCCAAGGGCGAAAAGATAATACTACATACTTCCAACTTTAGAAAAGTAAAAAGAGTTACTGATGTAGTTGAGGTATTTGATCGAATCAATAAAGCTACTCCATCTAAATTGTTGCTTATAGGCGATGGTCCAGAGCGGGCAGATGTCGAAGATCTATGTCGTCAAAAAGGGATTACAGATTGTGTACGATTTCTAGGTAAGCAACATGCAGTAGAAGAGTTATTGGCTATTGGAGATTTATTTATACTTCCATCACAGAACGAATCATTCGGTCTATCGGCATTAGAGGCGATGGCCTGCGAAATACCAATCATATCTACTAATATCGGTGGACTACCAGAGGTCAATATTGATGGTAAGACAGGATACTTATTTGAGGTAGGAGATATAGAAAATATGGCTAAGAAAGCTATTGAAATAATTACAGATCCAGTTGTTCATCAGCGATTTAGAGATGCTGCTGTAGCGCATGCCAAGACATTTGATATTAAAGTCATACTACCGGCGTATGAGCAATTCTATAAAGAAATTATTGAAAAAGTCAAGGCTACCACCGTTTAGATCTTTTTAAAGTGATTATTGATCTGAGGAAATATAGTTACAATGTGACTATCCTTATCGCATCAACATGATCTTAGTCGCAAAGGCATCAGGATCTCTAAAGTTATCACGACTTGAGCTGAATATTAGGTAGACTCCAGCTGCTGCATCAGCACCTAGGTAGTCTTTACCGTCCCATATCGCTTGCCCACCAAGTGCAGTGGTCTCATATACGAGCTTGCCATTGATATCCGTGATTTTTACTCGAGCATCTTCCACGAGTCCTTTGATTGCAATAGGCCCATTATAGTCAGGTCTTACGGGATTTGGAAAAGCATAAATATTTTCCTCTACATGTACTCTTTCAGGATCGGTAGCATCAGTACGGTATACTTGCATCCCTTTATCTGAGATGATAAACATCTCGCCAGATTCGCCATTATACGATAGGGTATTGATTGTATTATCAAATAGTGGTGAGTTGCTTACATCAAACTTCATAACCTGCTCTTCTCCGTCAGGTGATTGTACGAATATACCGTTACGTGTACCAAACCATTTTCTATTGGCACCATCTACCTCGATCGCTCTGATCTCCTCTGTCTGTAGTAAGAAAGCAGCAATACTATCTTGTAACACTTTACGTCGAGAGCCTTCACAACCAGATAGGTCAAATGAGTTGGCTCCACACTCAAATACGATCGGTCCCTCAGCAGTACCGAGCCATACGTCGCCATTAAGATCAGCAGCAACGCTATTGATTAGATTGGTGCTGATCGTACTATTACCGATATTAAGAAATCGCTGTCTATCATCTGTAGGGTCAGCGATCGTACCATTGTCATCATATATGAGCAATCCACCTGAGTTACCAATGACGGCAATCCACTTATATCCAAATGGATCTATCGCAACGTCTATGACTCGTCCATCAGCGTTCAGATCAAATGAGTGCCAAGTACCTTCGGCAGTATATACGGAGAGTGCCTTCTCTGCGCCAAAGTTGGTGATCCAGAGGTTTTTGTCATCATCAAACTCCATATCTGTGATCTTGACTCGCTCAGTATCACCTACATCTGTACGGAGGCTACTATTGGTATCATCAAATAGGACATACTCGTCGGTATCGAGATCTCTCTCTAGGACTCCACCCCAGTAACTACCAATGTATAATTTATTAAGCGTAGGATGTGTAGCTACGGTATATAGGTTTACGATATCATTTTCCCTTACGATATCAATATTGTCTTGATTGTATGTTGTCCAAGTACCTTCTTCAAGTTGATAATAACCCTCTCTAGAAAATAAATACCCAAACCCATCTGATACTCCACCCGATGCTACGAATGCTTTATTTTTTTTGAAAGCCACATCAGATCCAATATGTGATTGAGGGCTATTGATTGACATTCTACTGCACTCTTGGCCGATCCCAGGACTCATCCTGATACCATTAAATCGCTCTCCGTACCACACTCTACCTTGCTGATCGATAATAGCACCTTGCAGTCTGTTAACACAGTTGAATGGAGACTCCACGAAGTCATTATTTGCATCAAAAAACAGTACTTTACTTTGTGATCCATCATCTTGTAATCCCATCATCAAAGTACCCTCGTCAGCAGAGATAAACTCCGGCGTGAATCCTTCTTCGATTTCTATAACCGTAGTAAAACCAGCTAGATCGCCACTATACAACTTATCCTCAGCTACAATATATACATCAGATCCTCGACTACCCAATACTTGAGAGTTGTAGAGAACTGGCATCCCGTATGTCTCATCCAATAGACTCCAAGTACTGAAGTCCGCAAGGTTAGGAGAGTTAATAAGATTGGCAAAATATACGCCATCATCTGTAGCTGCATAGATTATATTATCTGCTGTAGTGATATCATAAATCCGTAAATCTGTAAAAGCAGTAAACCCAAAAAGGTAATCTTGTAAATCAAATTCTACGATACCAAATGCTGTAGCTATGTAACAGTACTTTTCATTTGCTATATGAATATCTTGTATCGTTCGATCACCCAAGATATTGGTGTTCCTGAGTAAGTCAGATACATTGATCACTTGGTCATCTTTGACGATGTCCATATTACTATTGTTATAAGCAATCACTAGTTGATCGTTGAATGTGTCGTATTCGATTAATTCTATGCCGACATCAGAGAGCCCCTCGACTTTCGTCAAAAAATCTATGGCGTTGTCTTCTTTATCGATGGTCATAATAGACCACTCGGTAGCATATATGACTTTATCTTGATTTTGGGTTACGAGTCTACCATTTTGATAGGGTAGATACGACTTCCAGGTACCGATAGGTATATTACTTTGAGCTTGTATGCTTGACGCAAATACTGTTAAAACCAACCCTAAAGAGAATATGCGTAGATACTTATTAATCATACTTTACCTAACCAGTGAAACAAAAAAATATTGTTAAAAGTACTCCAAATATTCTGTTGATCGTCGCCATAAGCACCTACAAATTGTACTTATTACTCAAGCTTACAATTATAGCATTGATTTCAGATCTAAATGTTTCTCTTCTATTCGTACATTGGCTTTATGATTAAGAACATCATTTTTGATTTTGGCGGTATCCTTATACACATAGATTACCGACGTACGGAGTCTGCACTGCAAGCATTGGTGGGTGGTGATTTTACTTTTGCTCAGTTAACTCCAGATCAAAAACTATTTTTTGACAAATACGAAATGGGCAAGATCAATACCGAAACCTTCTTGTGGAATATTCAACACCATTTTGGTAAACAGCTCGATCCAAGAGATATCATCGATGCTTGGAATGCCATGCTAATCGGTATCCCCAGAGCAAGTTTAGATTTCTTATTGGAGATGCGTCAGCAATATAATGTATACCTGATGAGCAATACCAATGAGTTGCATTTAGCTTGGGTATCAGCACATCTCAAAGAAGAGCATGGTGTCGAGGATTGGGACATTAGATATTTTGATCAGACTTATTATTCCCACAAGATGGGCCTTAAGAAACCTAGTAAAGAGATCTTCCTTCGGATTCTAGCGGAGCATAAGTTGGATGCTGCAGAGACTATTTTTATCGACGACCTTCCTGAAAATTTGGTCCCTCCTAGAGAGTTGGGTTTGGTTACTTACAATCATCCACAAAATGAGGATTTGAGTTTGGTAAGGGACGAGCTTTTAAGATAATAAATGAGCTACTGTCTGTTTTAATCCTAAGAAATTGGCTATGAAAATGGGATTAAAGTCGATACAATAAAAGGCAAGAAGATGGGTTTAAGTAGAAAAAAACATGAAAAATTTATTTTTATTCCTCTTGCTATCAACAGTTGTTTCTTGCTCTAAAGATGCTGAAGTTTATCCTCAGTTAGAAGGCTTTTATTCGTTAATAGATATAGGTTGTGAGTGCGAACCATTCAATATTATACCCAATCAACAGCAATGGAGAGTGGACTATGAAGAATCTGTTATGGACGTAAGAACTTTCGGTAACGAGGTTAACCATCTTTTTCTAGAAGCCGGAATTTATCCCATAAATTTTGACTCTATATCATATCCCGGTAATGTGATAATCGAGATTGATGGCGGTAATTATGGTTTTAGGGATGACGGTCGTTTTATGAATATTGATCAAACCATAACCTCGGGTATTGCCGACCTCCCAGTGCATACTTTTGAAAAAAACTAGTCGCTTTAAAACAGTTGCCTTTTTAAGTAAACATCGCGATGAAATTGAATAATTTGAAATTGACCTAATTCTGTTGGTTATTGTTTTTATTTAAAATTTCCGCTTAAGTCATTACTACCATATCAGTGTCACATCACCTACCTTCTGCACGGTGCTACCATCAGCAAAAGTAGCTTCAATATGGTAAGTATAGACTCCTGCTGATAGTCTTGATCCTTTATAACTTCCGTCCCACGTGTTGATCTGTCTTGTGTCTGTATTTGCAAAAACTTCATTGCCCCATCGGTCATAAATTGCAATATTTATACGAGCAATATCTTCGCTAAAAAATGCTTTGAATCTTGAGTTAGCATCATTGCTAGAGTTGGGGTTGAATACATTAGGTATGTAGACTGATTTATTGTTTTCTTCGATTTGAATATGGGTTGTTACGGTCTTAGTACATCCACTTTCATTTGTGACAAGTAGTTCTAGATCGATGTCAATTTCGCTATTGGCTACGGTGTTTTTGCAGTCCGTACATGAGATATTATCATCGGCAGTCCATAAGTATGAGTAACTAATATCGCTGTCGACGATCGGGTTGACAGCGATATCTATAAGCGGCAATCCGTATATAGTGTCAGGTAAGCTTACATTAATCTCAGGGCTATTGGTGATAAGTACTGACTCAGTATAGTCACAGTTGTTTTCATCTATATAACTGATGTCGTAGGTGTCGGTAGTTAGGTCTTCTAAGTTGTAGTCATCGGTTGTTTCTAGATTGACTAGGATGTTATTGATGTTAAGATCTGTGTTTAGATTGATGGATCCTAGATCGTCGATACATATGTTATCGGTATAGTCTTCGACAATTGTTGGCGCGGTGTAGGCTTCAATATTGGTCTCTAAGAGTATGATGCAACCATTGGCATCGGTCACTGTGA
>CALDEO010000074.1 GCA_937942465.1 uncultured Saprospiraceae bacterium | reverse complement strand
TGACTCCACTTAGCAGGACATGTAAATGTCTGTCCGCCATCTGCTGATATCCATAATTGTACCCCTGCCACAAATATCGAATCGGCATTGGTCGGAGAGATATCAAGTCCAAGATCATAATAATATTGACCACCATCATCTGTACCAGCGTCACTCCACCCCATCAGATTCATATTGGTAGCAGAGGGAGCTCCAGCAGGCTGAGGCCCGCAGCAATTAAAAGTCCAAGTGACTCCTTGATCTATACTTACGTAAACACCATATAATCCGCTACCTCCATTGGCAGATCCCGTACACAGGGCCACCACCTTATTAGGATCAGCTGAGCTTACGGCTATTTCTGTTCTCTTTTGTTCGTCACCAGCGGCAGGTACTGGCCACCCAATCGTCTGTTGTGTAAATGATATACCTCCGTTTGTGGATTTCCAAAACTCGGTTGCATCACCATTGACGTTGGTGGTATATATGATATTCGCATTTGTAGGGTGTATCTCTATTTCTAGATAGTCTCCTGATTGTATCTGTGTCCATGTTGTTCCAGCATTCGTAGATCGATAAAACCCAGTACTCGATGCTAGGTACAATTCAGTACCGCTCCCGGGTTTAGCTATTATATCTTTAGTATTCATACTTATTGCCTGAAAAGCTGCATCTCCGGTAGGATTCCAAGTAACTCCACTATCTGTAGACTTATATACAGAGCTAAACATCTCAGCGTACACTGTACTAGCGTTACTCGGAGAAATCATGATCGCAGTAGATCCGTTAAGTAACAGGTTTTCTGTAAGTGGTACCCAATTATCACCGTGGTCATCACTCCGCCATAAGCCTGTAGTCGCAGTGGCTGCGTATAATACATTCGCATCGCTCGGTGCCTGCTCAATATCATATACATGTGCTGAGCCAGGAGCATAACTAAGGCCCGCCGCCTCATGATCCCAGTCATATGGACCTATACATTGCCATGATGTACTCGATCTATAAGCAGACTGTGCTTGTGATTTATTAAGATATTCTTTATCAGTCTGTGGACGAATATCCACTTCCCTTGCAATACTTCTGAGCCACCTCTTGTAGTACTGTGTATGTTTGTTTTTTACAAATGGCTCACCTTTATAATAACTCTCATATGCGTTAATTACCGCACCTGGATCAGGCTCCTCTTGATACATAAGCGAGACCCATGTAGGAATATTAGGATCCGTCGGTTGCGCATATTTAGTCTCTAGCTGTGCAGATAGATTTAAAGAGAGTATCAATAAGGTAGAGAGAAATATAACTTTGGTAATATTCATATGCGATAGTGAAAATTCGAAATGCGATAACAATAATCAGTTAACTATAAAAAATCGAAGATTTAATAGTTGCTTAATTCATAAGGGAATGTACATACTCAGGTCATGAAGATATTTAAAAACATAATGATAATTCCTATGCAAACCATTGAAAGACAAGTCTTCATAAAATTTAATCCTCGTAGCTATGTCTACGAAACTCAAATTTTACTACTACTTGTGCTCCAAGCGATTACATATCATTTTAACCTAAGGTATTAAATCACTTCAATGCGAAAATAAGCATAATCAAATTAATAAATGCTGAATATGTTAAAATTTCGTTTTGACAAGAAACTCGGCTAATTAAAGGCACTTTAACAGTAATTAGCAGAATTATTAGTCGATTTAGCTAATCTTTTTAAAAATAAAAATATTTAACTTCCATTTCTAATGTGGGATTTGTACTTTTGGGGTGTCTCATAGATATCCCTCTTAGAGTGCAATAGATTTATTAGAACCCAATACCCAATACTTGTTGAAAGTGTCCATTTACTAATTGTAGGGTAAAAATGCCCGTTAACCAATTGTAAATTGTTTATCTTTCGATGAATTTTAGATCAAGTCAAAATACTATTACGATATGCAAAGAAAATATTTAACCCTTATGTTTCTTGGGTTTTTCGGCGTTACACATGCCCAATTTCTGAATGATGGGGCAACCGTTACCATTCAGAATGGTGCTACTCTATATATTGAAGGTAGTGTAACGAATCAAAATACAGGCTCGATCATCAATGACGGAACTATTGAAATCACAGACGACTTGACCAATACTGCAACGATGACTAATCAAGCAGATAGTAAAGTTATTTTTTCTGG
The DNA here is from genome assembly GCA_937942465.1 of uncultured Saprospiraceae bacterium. Taxonomy (GTDB): domain Bacteria; phylum Bacteroidota; class Bacteroidia; order Chitinophagales; family Saprospiraceae; genus JAHDGW01. Next base: position 967 of record CALDEO010000074.1, on the reverse strand, counting down.
AGCTACAGACAGTAATGTCGATGCAGGTGGTGCAACATTTGCAGAAGTAATCATAAACAAAGATGCTGGAAAGCAAGTGATCTTGACTAGTGATGCTACGATCTCAGAAGATCTACTCTTCACAGGTGATGACAACTTGGTGACGCTTGGCGCTAATACATTGACATTAGCTGCAGCTGCAACCGTATCTAGTCCTGATGACAATGAATATGTAAATACAAATAGTACAGGAGAGCTTGTAAAGCAATCAATGACAACATTTGAATATCCTATAGGTAATGGTAGCTACAACCCTGTAACTCTTACCGAGGCAGGAGCTGCTGACGATAAAGGTGTACGAGTGATGCCTAGTCCGCTAGATGGTGGTCTTACAGGTAGTGCTATCACAACTAAGATGGCTGATGCTGCTTGGGTATTAACAGAATCCGCAGCTGGAGGTAGTGATCTCACAGTAACTCCACAATGGACTGCTGCTGATAACCTCACGGGCCTTGACCTAGCAGACCTCGGTGTTGCTAGATATAATGGTAGCTCTTATGATCTTATGGTTGCAGACTTAGGTGCTGCAACGGGTGCAGATCCTTATACTGCAACGAAGTCAGGATTTGACGATGTTGGTGTATTTGTGGTAGGTGGTGATCCAGCATTATCATATATTGCTGTCAGCCCTAAAGTATTCTTAGCAGGACCATACAACGGTACTGATATGAATGATGACTTGAGAGTTGGACAATTGATCCCATTATTAGAGCCTTATACTGCGATGTCAACATTTACCCATGTAGGTAGAGGTGGCGGAGAGATGGTAACAAATATTACAGACTTTGATGGTGCTGTTGCAAATGAAAATATTGTAGATTGGGCTTTTATAGAGCTTCGAGATATTACAGATAACACCATCGTCCTGGCTACACGTGCTGCTTTATTGCAGAGAGACGGGAATGTTGTAGATCTTGACGGTGGTGCC
>CALDEO010000073.1 GCA_937942465.1 uncultured Saprospiraceae bacterium | reverse complement strand
GATTCTACCAGAAGTAAATTGACTATTGGCAAAAGGCTCTCTCTTTGCTACGATATTGAGGATACCATTCTCGATAAATGTATTATCTGTACGATCAGTGTAATATTGAGATTCGCCATTACCCCAACCATTATTACCAGTACCAATATCAAAACTCCATCTTGATGAACTCGGAGGTCCATTAAATAAGAAGTCATCTTCCCATACCAATTCGTATTCGATGTCCGGCCCACCGCCGCCAGTATCAGCATCTACAGCAATCATCTTTTGATACCATGCAAACTGAGCACCTGCATCATCTGTCTGTATCACTCTGATATCCATCTGATCTTCATTGTAACTCAATATTTCATAAGTGCTACTGCCTAAGTAATAACTAAGAAATCCATTAGATCCAATTAAGAAACTGATATCAGTAGTATTTTCTAAACCACTTTCTGATTGAAAGAATCCAACACTTTTAGAAGGACCTGCATCAAAATCAAAGCATGAATCATCTTCTGGTGCTGACTGTCCTAGTGCTTCATTAACTTCTCCTCTGTTGAAGAAACTGCTACCCATATTATCAAGTAATAAAGATACTTTGTTGCCTTCTTGAGTGAATGTCATGATGTCAGTGTAAAGACAACCATCAGCTTCTTTTTCGAAAGCTTGAGCTTGATACCAGATAGGTTCTCCGACGGGTAGACCAGCATCATCTGCTAGTGGACCTACACCTAGGTGCCCTGGTACTTCTTTATACCATCTCCATTCTCTACTTGATCCTCCCGTGAGAGCTTGTAATAGATCAGCAGGTATTTCGTATACCACTTCTACATTGATATTGACGAATGCATTGCTACCTACACCACCTGGGCCATACGCGATCACTTTGACATCGTATTCACCAGAGCTTCTATAGATCTGCTGTATGGTACCATTAGAGCTTATTGTCGGTGTTTCGTTAGATCCTGTACCAAAGAAGAAATGGTATATCATCGCATCATCAGCGGTTGCTGAGAAGTTAACAATACCTGATCCATCATCACTTACGTTGGCAACAACGTTAAGATTTGTAGGAGCTGTAAGATCTCCGATTTCAGAGATATCTTCTCTACAAGAGGATACACTAGCGAGTATTCCTACGAATAGGAAAAACTGAAATATTTTAAATGAATATTGTTTCATAATTTAATTTTTATTGCAAATTGATATTATCAAAGTAATACTTACTATCATCTCCAGGATTACCGAAGTCAAAGAATATTACGATTTTTTGATACGTTTGAGATTGGTCTATAGCACTAAAATCAAAAGTCAATGTCTCCCATTGGTCAGCTACAGTATTCTGTACTTGTACTTCTTGGAAAATATCTCCATCATCTAAGTTTTCTAATTTCATCAGTACGTTGACACCACTCTTTGGTGACCAAGTATCGATAGACATCGTTGTAGTGGCAGAGAAGTCGATCGGCGCATCTATTGTCAAGAATGATCCAGCCCATACTTCAGAGCCACTAGCTTTGGTCAAGTTTCCTACCATAGATGTTGTGTTTCCTCCTGTTGCATCAGGATTAGTCACTACAGTAGATGCAGCATTACCAAAATCTACAAAGTCATACGCTATATCCGATGACTCGAATGTTACTGGGAGCACTAAAGGGTCTTCATTGCCACCCGTATTACCACCGTCACCTTCGCCTAGACGTAGATCATCAAAGTAGTACTGAGAGTCGTCTCCATTCACACCGAAGTCCATAAAGATTACAACCTTATGGTAACTCTGTGTTTTGTCGATTCCACTGAAGTCAAATGACAATTCTTCCCAAGATCCACTTGTTGTGGTAGGAGTCTGTACTTCCATAAATATCTGATCGTCACTAGCATTTTCTAATTTGATCAATACTGCAGCACCAGCTTTTGGGCTCCATACATTCATTTTAAATTGATCTTCTTGACTGAAGTCAATTGGATTAGGCAATTGTAATACACCACCAGCCCATACTTCCGCACCTGCAGTCTTTACGAGACTACCTACATTAGCTGAGGTATTATTACCAGATTGATCAGGGTTTGTTTCCTTTGATAAGTTGGCATTTCCAAATGATATAAAATCATAAGTAATCTCACTGTCTTCAAAGTCAATAGGGAATGCAAGTTGCTTAGCTGGCACCTCTACGGTTACAGACTCAGTACCCTCGATTGTAGTAGCTGATCCACTACGAGCAACAACTTTGATTACGTAAGTACCTGACACTTCATAACTATGCATTTTGCTATCACCAGCCATGATTTGACAAGGTTCTTCATCGGCAGCATCACCAAAGTAAATGTCAAATAATGTTGCATTTTCAGCAGTTGGTGTTACCGTTACTACATTGGTATTGATATCATCAACAGATACATCTATCATGAGACCTGTTGGCTCTGCAAATCGTAACATGATCACTTGAGATGCTTCGATAGACTGACCATCAAGGTTAAAAGCAACAACTTTGATTGTATAGTCTCCTTCTACGTAAGTATGTGTACCTATACCACCAGTTTGTACCGTTTGCGGTGTCTCATCAGCAATATCACCATAGTATATGTCAAAGTACGATGCTCCTTCAGCTTGAGGCTTGACAGTAACGTCTCCTGACTCATCACTACTTACATCTATTGCCATAGTCAAGTTTTGAGGAGCTGATATATTGATATCATTAAACACCTCATCCTGACAAGAATACATTACCAAGAGTGAAAATACTCCAAGTAACATGGATAATTTTATAGTTAATTTATTCATAGTTTAATAAGTTTTAGTAGCCAGGATTTTGTGTCCAAATATTTCCTGCCAATTCTATTTCTATAAGTGGAATAGGGAAGAGCTCGTGCTTACCTGATTGGAAGTTAGGTATTGCGTCAGCTGCTTGTCCAGTCCGTACAAGATCAAAAAATCGGTGACCTTCACCTGCAAGTTCTAATCTTCTTTCTCTTAATATCTCTGCTCCGAGGCTTGCTCCTCCTAATGTTGTCTCATCGATACCAGCTCTAGTTTTTACTTGGTTGGTATACGTTCTAGCTAGGTCGTCATTTCCAATTTTATTATGAGCCTCAGCAGCCAATAATAATACATCACTATATCTGATTGCTCTATAGTTACTAGCATTCGTGATATTAGGATCTTGGAAGCTTTCTCCCTTTCGGGGAATGTACTTATGGTTGAAAAAACCAGTATGTTCATATCCTGTAGAATAGTCTACTTGTACTCCTATTGCTGCTTGCTCCGTCTTGTATGCTTCGATATCCATGATCGTAGCTCCTTTCCTTACGTCATTGCTCGTGTATGCATCTACTAGGTCTTGTACTGGTACATTGAAGCTAAAACCACTATCATACGTAGGTCCATTATATCCTCTGATACCACTAAATCCTACAGCAACATTACCTTCACTACATTGTAAACATCCAAATCCTGCTCCCTGAATATTAGAGTATTGAACCTCAAATACTGATTCAGAAGCGTTTTCATTCTGTAAAGTAAATAACTTGTCAAAATCACTAAATAGGGTATAGTTGCCACTTGCGATTAATTGATCCAAAACGATTGCAGCATCTGCATATTTCTCTTGAAATATATATGCTTTTCCCAAGAGTGCTTGTGCTGCTCCTTTAGTAACTCGTCCTTGCTCATCTTGCAATTCTGGTAAGATACCTACCGCATATGTTAGATCTTTTTCAATCTGAGCATATACATCACTTTTAGATGTACGGTTGTAATCTTGTACCGTACCAAAGCTTACTCTCACATCAACAGGCATCGGTACATCACCAAACCATTTTACGAGTTCAAAATAATAGTATGCTCTTAAGAAAGAGGCTTGCGCCAATATTTGATCTTTCCCATCAAAAGCAGTTTTATCTTGAAATTCGAAGATATAGTTGCATCTATTAATACCTGCGTACATCCAATTCCATAGATTTCGGATCTGATCATTGACAACACCATGTCTCATGTCATCTACCTCCTGAAATCCAGGGACGTCATTTGCGTTTTCACCACCACATAATGTATTGTCTGAGGCCATCTCGCCCATAAGTACATTGATGTATGATGACTGTAACATATCATAAGCACCTACGAGTGCCTGTTGATAATCGGTTTCAGAGTTAAAGAAATTCTCTGAGTTTATTTGATTGATCGGTTCTACATCCAAGAAGCTCTCAGAGCATGATTGACACATTAAGGCAACCAATAGGAATGAACCAATATATTTTATACAATTGTTTTTCATAGTCTTAGAAACTTACTTTTATTCCACCAATATAACTTCTCGCTTGCGGGTAGTACCCGATATCAATACCTGAATTTAACGGATCTCCTGATGAGATATTCGGATCAAATCCTTGGTAATTAGTGAAAGTGAATAAATTGGTTACTGATCCATATATTCTTACAGTTTTCATTCCTGATTTCTTAAGCATTGACTTAGGGAATGTATAACCGAGTTGAATGTTCTTGATTCTTAAATACGATCCATCCTCGACAAAATAATCAGAGAACAATGTATTGTCTGTAGCGCCAGTTGTCAGTCTTGGGTTGGTTGTGCTTGTACCTTCACCATGCCATCTGTCTATAGTAAACGATGTTTTGTTGGTCAATGGTAGGTTACGATCGTAATTTCTTACGACATCTCTACCAAGTTGTGCATCTGTGAATAC
>CALDEO010000072.1 GCA_937942465.1 uncultured Saprospiraceae bacterium | reverse complement strand
GTTGTCAAGTTGTCACCGCCAAATATGTACTCTGCCTCTCCATTAAGAGATGATATATATCTAAAGTCTCCGATCTTATCATTACCAGTCTCACCATAACTAAATCTAAGCTTAGCAAAATCAATGATGCTATTATCCTTAAGGAATGACTCCTCAGACATAACCCAACCTAAAGAAACTGATGGAAAGTACCCAAATCTATTATTAGGTCCAAATCTAGTAGTACCATCTCTTCTTATGATTACAGATGCTAAATACTTGTAGTTGTAAGCATATTGCAATCTACCAAACTGTGACATCAATCTAAAGATACCAGCTCCAGAGTTGGCTCCATTGTCTCTTATTTCATTGGCTTGAGATAAGGCTGCAAACTCATAACTATTATTAGGAATACCGAAACCAGAACCATAGATACCTCTATAGTTTTCTTGGTAGATAGATGTACCTAAAGTCAGATTGAATTTATGAGCATCATTGAATATTTTTTCATAGTTCATGACATTATCCCATCCGATGCTACTGTAGTTTTCTGTATACTCATACACAGAGCTTTCTACGGTGTTGAATACCTTACCAGAACCAAAGAATGCTATCGGTGCAAAACTCTTACCTGTAACTAAAGAGAAGTTAAATGGTACACTTGTTTCGAATGTCAAACCTTCGATTGGCTCATAATTAAGCGCAACTTTACCTGTGAATCTATTTACATCAACATCATTAAATGTATTTGCTATTTGCGCAAGCGGATTGATAATCTCTGCTCCGAGTCCTTCTGCTAATGTGAAGTCTCCATTCTCATCATATGGTGTAAGCGTAGGAGGGATATTGATTGCATTAAACAATACAGATCCGATACTATTTTCACTTAGTGTTTTTCTTTTTTGTTTGGCGTAAGCAACTACAGTAGTGAATTTTACATCATCTACTACATTTACATTCAGATTAAGATTGGCAGTGTATCGCTTAAAAGCTGAGTTGTCACCACCAATAATTCCTTTCTGGTCAAAGTATGATCCTCCGATTGCGTAGTTAGATCTACTACCACCACCACGTATGTTGATGTTGTAGTTTTCTACTGGAGCTCTTTCAAATACTTCATTCTGCCAGTCTGTCCCTTCGCCTAGTCCTTCAATACTTGAAAAAGGTAAGATTGATCCACCATTGGCGTGAGCTTCATTGGTTAGTAATGCATACTCTGTTGCATTCAATACTGGAAGTTTTCTTGCAGTTTCCTGAATACCATAGTATGCGTGAAAATCAATACTAGGTTTTTCGCTTGCCGATCCTTTTTTAGTTGTTATTAGTATTACACCGTTAGCGGCTTGTACTCCGTATATACTTGCTGATGCATCTTTAAGTACGTTGATACTTTCTATACTTGACGGATCAAGAGCACTTAAGTCTTCATAACGAACACCATCCACAAGTATCAAAGGGTTGTTATTACCATTCGTAGATATACCTCTAATACGAATGTTGAATCCTCCACCTGGACTACCAGATTGCGAACTAATATCAACACCAGCTGATTGTCCCTGAAGTGCTTGTTCTAGTCTGTTAGGGTTGAGTGCTTCGATTTCGTCTGCTTTGACGATCGATACGGCTCCCGTTATTTCTTTTTTAGTTGAGGATGCATATCCTATTACGACTACTTCTTCTAGTGTAGAACCACTAGGTTGTAGAAGGATATCGGTTTTATCAAACGAGCCAACCGTAAAGTTGTTGGTTTCGTATCCGACATATGAAAATTCGATAACATCACCTATAGAGGCAACAATATCAAAATTACCATCAATGTCAGCAACTGTTCCATTGGATGCAGTTGTGTTATATACATTGGCTAGAGCCAGTGGTTCGTTGGATTCTGCATCCAACAAGACGCCGGATAATGTCCCTGACTGAGCAGACAACATCAATGGTAGGCACCACACAATGATTTGAATTAAACTTTTGTACATAAAATAAAAAGTAGATTGTTGATTAAAAGGTGATCTGATTCTGTTAAGAAATCAGATCACCAATAAGGATTGTTTTCTAGTTATTTAAAACTAGCAGGGTATTAGTTTTTGAAAATCTTCTGTGTACTACTGAATTCTTCAGTTGTCAATGTAATTAAATACATTCCAGAAGGGATTTCTGATAGATTAACGATTGATGACTTGTTAGTCATTGTTACTGTTTTCACAACACTACCGTTCATCGATACGATATTTAAGTTCCCAGTTTGGAATCCTTTAAGTACTTCAACATTGATCATATCATTTGTTACACTTGGGTAAACTTTGATAAGGTCATTGTTAAATTCTATGTTATTCGTATTAACGATACATCCAACACATGCTTCAAAACATACTACATCTAAAGTCTCTTCTGCTTGTGCAGCTGAAAGATCAACTATTCTGTTTGTGAACATTCCATCATCAGTAGTAATAGTACAAGAAGTATTTGCTTCTAACTCTTCCCAACCTTCAGGACCATTCTTAAATTTGTATTCATAAGGAGCTTGATTTAACTCTATCGTTACCGTATATATACCATTTCCGTCAGCATCAGTCATATCTACATCTCCCCAATTAGAGAATTGACCAGCGATTCTTACTCCTTCAGCACTTACAACTTCTTCAGACATATTGACGCTGAATGTAACCATTGAAGTACTTACCGAACCACAATTAGTATCCGTAGTACACTCACCATAGCAAGTATTGATTTCTGTATCTGCAGTTACTGCATCTAAGAAACGATCATTGAAGTTATCAGGTTGAGCACAGTCTTGACCTGCAATGTTTTCTTTACAAGAGTAATCTGGACAGTTACCATTGGCAAATGTATAGAATCCTTCATATCCTGAAGCTCTCTGAATAGTAATAGAATATACTCCATCACCGTCAGCATCCGTCATTAAGTAAGCACCACCTGGAGCTCCAAACTCAGCACCACCTGCAAGATATACACCTGATGGGTCAGCACCCGGTACACCTACGTTAAATGTAATATTAACACCACCACCACAAGAGAAGCAACTGTTGAAACACTGTGTATTCAATGTAACATCTTCTGTTACAGCGATTGTTCTATTGTTGAAAATCATTCCATTACCGTCATCAAATCTTGCGATACAAGCTTCTGTACCATTGAAAGTCTCCTCTGCAGTCCAGTTATCTAAAGTAAATTTATATTCATATGTACCTGGATCTACAGTGTAAGTGCCTGTCCATACTCCGTCCATATCATCATCACTAAGTGGATATGCATCTCCAGAAAATCCGTTGAAGCTACCTGATACATATGCTGTTGTAAATGCTCCAGTGTAGTTGTTCATATCTACAGCAAATGTAACGTCAGAAGGCATCAGCATTGACTCACCAGATTTCACCACTACATTATCTAGGTAGTATGTTTGGTCATCTGTGAAATTCATATTAAAATCAGGGAACAATACCAATTGACCGTAAATGTTACCCGTAGCAGGTGTTGCACTACCTTCGATTGATGCTTCAGATAAGTCATAACAGATTGTTTCCCACTGATTCATAACTGTATTAGGCATTGACAAAATCCAATCTTCTCCACCAGTTGATGATGCTTCCATTTTTAAGGCAACGTTACCAATGTGATCCATATGAACATCAACACATATCTCTAGTCCACTAGTTACATTTAGAGTCGGTGCAGGGTCGCAATAAGCTCCAGCCCATACTTCTGAGTTAGCAGCTTTTACATATTCGACTACAGTCGAACTAACATTAACACCTGTTGGGTTAGGGTTTGCTATATTGTTAGCAGGAGTATCCGCGAGAGTACTACCGAAGTAAAATAGGGTAGTTGTTGTTTCTGGAGTTTCCCAATCTAAAACAGTTAACTCAGAATCACCAGCAGGCTCACCAGGAACCAATACAATGTTATCGTAGTATGTAATAACATCAGCTGATGGGCTTACGCCGAAATCAAAGAACAAAACTAATTGTCCGTATGTTTTTCCAGCAGCAGGATCAGCAGCTCCTTCTTCGCTCAATGCATTGAATGGAAAGCAAATGTTTTCCCATTGCCCCATTGTGGTATTAGGAACAGTCGATAACCAATTGTCACCACCAGAAGTTGGTGCTTCTAATTTAAGACTAACAGTACCAATGTGATCAAAATGTACATCCATACAAATAGATCCGTTGGTTGTAGCTTCGATTGGTGTAGTCGGAGAAGGATTAGTAAATACACCAGCCCAAGTCTCAGAACCTGCAGGTTTGACGTTTTCTACTACGTTATTACTTTCGTTTATGCCTGTTGGATTAGGGTTAGCTATTGTAGCAGACAAAGCTCCTTCTAATGAACTACCAAAATTTTGAAAGTCAGTCGAAGTCTCAGGTGTTTCAAAGTCATATATGACTTGAGCACTCATAGTAACAGCGAGTAAGGAGAAAACGAAAAAGAGTAAATGTTTTTTCATGATTTAAATATTTAATGTCGATGTAAATAATATTAATGAAATAATATTTTGGCCGATAAGTTCTACTGCCATCTATTATTCTACAATAATAGGCCTTTGTACTTTAATATACGGTCTAAATCACTACATCAAGACTACATCACGCCATATTTTTGTATCTTTCGTCGTGTATTTACAAGAATCACCTATGTTGAGTGTAAAATATTTAATGTCAATTAGTTATATATACATAAAGTACTATGTAGTAGTGGTGATACTCTTGTTTTTAAGTGATGTAGTACTTTCTCAAAGCCTTGTACATGGTGAGAATACCGTTATAAGCTATGAGAAAGGCAATTTTAACCAAGGAACACAGAATTGGGGGTGTTTTAGCCTTGAGAATGGATCAACATACTTTGCTAATAATTCAGGTATGATCGAGTTTTCTGGTGCAAACTGGGAAACATATACACTACCCAATAAGACGATTGTGAGATCAATATGCCCAGACGATCATGGTAGAATCTATGTTGGGGGTCAGGACGAAATTGGGTATTTTGAAGCAGACAGATTTGGGCAACTTACGTATCATTCAATTAGAGATTTAGTGCCTCAGCACTTGCTACCACTTGAGGATGTATGGAGAACAATCCATAGGAATGAAAAAGTTTACTTTCTATCTATCAACAAAATATTCATATTTGATGGTAAAAGTAACTTCAGTGTAATAGATCGTGGCAATCCTGTAATATACTTAGGTAAAATAAACGGTGAAGTGTTTTTTCAGGATCTCTATGACGGTATATACATGGTTGACAACTCAGATAATTATCAACTATTGGAGTGGTCAACAGCTTTTAAATATATACCCGTCGTAGAAGTGTTGCGAGATAACAATGGAGATTTTATAATCCTTACCGAGTTTGCTGGAGCTTTTAGGTATAATGGAGAGTTAAATGAATTTAATGACGAGATTCAATCATTT
>CALDEO010000071.1 GCA_937942465.1 uncultured Saprospiraceae bacterium | reverse complement strand
TTTGCGATCTGGAGTCCTGCTTTTCCATCTAGAAATCCCCTTTTGATTATATATGCTTTGACCCATCGAAAAGCTGGTCCGAGGATACGCTTGAGCATACTTACTCCTTCATTGTTTTTAATCAATTCTTGAGCCGCTAGTCTGGCATATCGGTCGATCTTTTGCAAGTGATCTTCCTTGGAGCTGTAGCTGTAGTGTTCAAGTTTTCCGTTGAGATCTATGACTTCCGTTGATGTAGGTAAAAGTAGCGTCTCATGTACTTCTTTGAGATCCCATTTTATTTCCTTTCGGAATATCCTCTTCACACGATCAGGATACCAGCCACTATGTTTGATCCATTGGTTTTCATAGAAGGTCATTCGATCTAGACTGTATACTTTATTGTTCGTAAGTTTTAAATTTTTGATTGTATCTATTAGTTCTTGACTTAGTACTTCATCAGAGTCAAGTGATATGATCCAGTCATGTTGCGCTTGCTCGATGCCGTAGTTTTTATTGGCACCATATCCGATCCAATCCATTGAGTAGACTTTTGCACCTAGATCTTCGGCTATTTGCACTGTATTGTCTGTACTGCCGGAGTCTATCACGATGAGATCATCACTTACGTTACGCAGTGATTTTAAGCAGGCCGCTATATGGGCTTCCTCATTGTGACATATTACTACGGCTGATAGCTGCATTTATTTTTGTGTATTTGCGTAAGCTATAAAATTAGCATTTACTAAGCTCTTTTTGTTGTAGCGCATCGGTTGCATTGTATTCTGATCAATAATAGATCCTCCTGCTTCTTCCAGTATTATTTGAGCTGCACCACTGTCCCATTCCATGATAGGAGCAAGTCTCGGATAATAGTCGGCTTCTCCCTCTGCGATAATAATGAACTTTAAAGAACTCCCTCTAGGTACTAGTACCGGATCATTCAGTGTATCTACTAGTGCTTGTGTTGTAGCATTCATATGCGACCTTGAGCATACAACTCTGAGTTTGCTATCCGTCAAGGTTACAGGTTTACATTCTAGTTTTATCTTTCCCTTTGCTGATTCGCGATAAGCGCCTTGTCCGTCTACCGCCCAGTACATTGTGTCAGTCACGGGTACATATACTACGCCAGCGACACTCTTGGTCCTATGAATCAATGCGATATTGACTGTAAAATCTCCATTGCGTTTGATAAATTCTTTGGTGCCGTCCAGTGGGTCTACAAGCCAGTAGTATTCATAGTCCTTACGTTGCTCATATTCTGCATTTATAAGTTCTTCTGATATGATGGGTATCTTCGGAGTCAGTTTCTCCAACTCTGCTACGATGATATCGTTGGCAGCTTGATCAGCTTTGGTCAGAGGTGAGTCATCTTCTTTGGATATGACACCAAAGTCATCTGTCCCATAGACTGTCATGATTGCATCTCCTGCTGATTTTGCAATATTACATACTTGATTAATGATTAATGAAATATCTTTGTGTTCCAAGTTGTTGTTATTTAAGGATGACAATAGGAATGCAAATTAACTAAATTAGATTTATGTCAAAGGTATTAGTGACAGGAGGATGCGGATATATTGGAAGTCATACGATTATTGACTTGATAAATAACGGATACAATGTAGTCTCACTAGATAATGGAAGTAATAGTAGTCTGACTACGGTAGATCTAATAGAAGAGATCACTGGTGTGAAAGTAATCAATCATAATGTTGACTTGTGTAATCGAGATGGTGTTGCTCGCGTATTTGCGCAGGAGGGAGATATAGATACGATTATCCACTTTGCAGCACTGAAAGCGGTTGGTGATTCGGTGGCTGAGCCTTTAGTATATTTTAGAAATAATGTCACAGGACTGATCAATTTACTAGAAGTTGCAGATCAACACGAGGTAAAGTCCTTCATTTTTTCTAGTAGTTGTACAGTATATGGTAATGCGGAGAAAATCCCAGTTACAGAAGATACCCCATGGCAAGAGGCTGTCTCTCCATATGGTAGGACCAAGCAGATCGGAGAGCAGATCATCAAGGATTTCCTACCTGTGAGTAAGATGAATGCTGTCATGTTAAGATATTTTAATCCAGCAGGAGCACATGAGTCTATTAAAATAGGTGAGGCTCCTTCTAATAAAGCGCAAAATCTAGTTCCTGTTATTACAGAGACGGCGATAGGCAAGCGAGATGAAATGTATGTATTCGGTACTGACTATGCAACACGTGATGGCAGCTGTGTACGTGATTATATCCATGTGATGGATCTGGCAGATGCGCATACTAGAGCGATGAAGTTTCTGCATAAACAAGATGAAAATAGTCAGTTAGAGGTATTTAATTTGGGTATAGGAGAGGGAGTAACTGTATTAGAAGCAATCAACGCATTTGAGAAGGTAAGTAATACAAAACTCAATTATAAGGTAGGTCCAAGACGAGATGGTGATGTAGAGGCTATTTATGCAAATAATAAAAAGGCAAACGAAATATTGGGATGGAACCCTCAACGAGGGATAGAGGATATCATGTCTACCGCGTGGGAGTGGGAAAAGAATAGAGGGTAGGGGTTTTAAATTTAGATAAGACTATGAGGAAAATATAGTACTTCATTAAGACTTAAAAGAAACTATTATTCTTTAAAAGCTAAAAATAACAAGACTTAATCCATTTAGTTAGAATATTTTTTCTACTTTAGTGATACAGTCATAGGGTGTCTGTAATTTCGTTGCCTTGTCGAGATCATTCATTTCGACAAGGTATTTTTTTTGGTAAGTATTGCACTTTGAATATTGTACAATGGGTAGCTTGTCACTTTGGGGATTGTATCATTCTTGACAATAGTGTTTCCGCTTTCTACTGCGTTTGATTTTTTAGTAAATATTATTTTGTGATGAAGTTGCTCATTCTTCATAGACAGGCTTGTCGACAGTAGGTTATCTTCCACCTCAAACCAACTTATGAGTTCATTATTTATTAGGTAACTATCAATCATAATCGAGTTTTGTTCATCTACTAGATAATGTCCTTTACTTCGATCTTTTACGATCAGCCGATAGTCTCGTCTACCAGCAACAATATCTTCACCATAGATGATCGCCCATATGTATGTAGAGTCCTCATCGGTAGACTGTATATCGTAGGCGATCGGCAAGGTCTGTATAGTACCTTGAGGGCCGATAATCTCTAGATCTCCCTCCCAGTAACCACACCAACTAGCTGGAAATAAATCCACCTTTGTAGAATCAAGAATAGTTGTATCTATTTTGGTAGGTTGCGTATTGGCAGTTAACCCAAAAAACATTACGATAAGTAGTAATATATAGTTCAATTTGACGATTTTTGATATTATAAATTTCTTACTATGAAGATATTAGCACAATTAAGCCTCTTTCTGATAAGCATCACAACGCTACAAGCACAGTCAGATTACTTTCAACAAGAGGT
>CALDEO010000070.1 GCA_937942465.1 uncultured Saprospiraceae bacterium | reverse complement strand
GTAGTCGTCGCCAATATATGGATGGGCTTCTTATTATACGGCGCCAAGATCAGTGACAAGATTGATAAATCTTTAAAAGCAGATAACACTGCCATCAAAGATCTAATAAAAAGGGTTGCTGATTATAGAGCTCTCATATCTCAGATGCCCACTACTAGGACGATGTTTTACATCCTTGCGGTAGCATTTGGAGGAGTTGCAATTTCACATTGGGGAGCTGATGTCATCAGACCCATATTTGACCAAGTCAATGAATCATCCAAACTAGTGACTGACAGCACTGGCAATGCTGTATACCCTGATGGCAAGTTAGTATCTTGGGGATTGAGTTCATTGCTTTCTGGTTTCTTCTGGTTGATCGTTATATGTACTACGATTGGCTTGGCATTATCATTTACCAAGGCCAGACAACTAGAGGGAGTAGGTGCATCACGATGGGGATCTATATTTATATACATCCTTGTAGCGACGATCGGTATGAAAATGAATGTCGGCGAGATACTTGATAACTTAGGTTTATTCTTTATTGGTATCATTTGGATGTTGATTCACGTGACGGTTCTTTTGGCTACAGCCAAAATCATAAAAGCACCGTTCTTTTTTGTTGCAGTAGGCTCGCAGGCCAATGTCGGAGGAGCAGCATCTGCACCCGTAGTGGCAGCAGCTTTTAATCCATCTCTAGCGCCAGTAGGTGTATTGATGGCCGTCCTTGGGTATGCATTTGGTACATATGGTGCCTTGATATGTGCTTGGTTGATGGCAGCAGCTAGTGGTGGGTAGATCGCGATTATTACTAATTTAAATTAATCGTATACCGACTAGAAATTTTCATTGACCTAACCTATAGATAATAACTGACTTAGCTAAGAGTTAACTTTGTCTATTCGTATTGACCCTAATGGCTATTAATCCATATTTCTAAAAGGGATTTACAAAAGCTGTACGTGATAATTTCATATTTGCGAAAGCATAAAAAGGTAATGAGCAGCACAGACCATACTTAAATATAACACCATGACTAAAAGAGAGACAGCAATAGCATTCTTGACGCTAGCAGGCAGTGGTGGCGCAATCGAAGCATTCAGCTTATATGTCGCTGAAGGTTTTGTACATCACAATCAATATTTTGAAGGGAGTCGAGCAAGTATTATGAATGCCATGGCAGATGCTCACAAGACAAGCCCCAACATATCCTTAGATATAAAACATACATATGCCGATGGTGATAATATCATCACTCACTCTCATGTAGTAAAAGCGGATATGGAAATTGCAGTGGTACACATATTCAGATTTGTAAATGGTGAAATTGCAGAATTATGGGATCTAGGACAAATCATGCTAGATGACTCACCAAATGGCAATGGATTATTCTAATGAATCACGTGTCTGTGTTTATACTCAATGAGCAACTTTGTACTCGTTTTCTTTATTAAGTGAACTTTCTTTGCATTTTGATCCTTCTACATACATAGAAGTACATAAACCCATATTGCACATAAGCGGGATATTATCTGATCCTAAAAGTTAGCGTTTACCGTGCTGTAAATCATTCTTCAAAACTATCCGATGGAAATTGCTATCTTTGCAAACATTTTCAGGTATCCAAAAACCTTTGATTACTATGAGTAAAAAACGAGTATTGTTCATCACCCAAGGAATGAACCCATATTCTGCGGCGGAAGAATTATCAGAAATCGTCAGAAAACTTACGCAGAAAACAAGCGAACACGGGTTGGATGTACGAATATTAATGCCAAAATTTGGTACTATTAACGAAAGAAGACATAAGCTACATGAGGTAGTACGTCTCTCTGGAATGAATATAATTGTTGATGACGAAGATTACCCACTGATCATCAAAGTAGCATCACTACCAGGAGCAAGATTGCAAGTATATTTCTTGGATAATGATGAGTTTTTCAAGAGAAAGTTCATGTTTGAAGATGCAGATGGTAAGCCATTTGATGACAATCAAGAAAGAACAGTATTCTTCTGTAAAAGTGCTTTAGAGACTGTAAAGAAATTTGGTTGGGCTCCGGACATCATCCACTGTAACGGATGGATCACTAGCCTCATACCATTATATATTAAGACTGTATACAAGGATGATCCGATCTTTGAGAGTGCTAAAGTATTATACTCTGTATATACTAACTCACTAGGTCATACGTTTACTCCTAAGTTTCTAGAACTTGCATCTATCAATAATCTTGAAAGTGCAGATCTAGCAGCATATGATGCAGGTGGTAGCATAGATTTGCTATCTGGTGCATTAAAATACTCTGATGCGATCATCAAAGGAAGCGATTCACTAGACGACAGCGTTATTGCTAAAATTGAAGATGCTGGGAAGCCAGTATTAGACTATGCTCCTCTTGACGAGTTCATGCCTAGTTGTATAGATTTTTATCTTGCACAACTGGACGACGATGAAGAGGAAGGCGAAGCGTAATTATTTAAAATTTTGAGCGACATGTGACTGTCTCAAAAAAATCTCTGGAAAGGTTTTTATGAAGTTATTTAATTCGATATTTTTTGTGTTGGCAATGATCATCATTATTAACACAGGATGCGAAGATCAATCTGCAATAGGTGTAAATTTATTGGACGGAGAGTCCATTGATGTTATCTATTCGGATACGTTTTCTTTGAAAGCAAAAACCATCCTACGAGATGATGACCAACTACCAACATATCGTGTTGGGTCTAGTGTGGGTACCTTATTGATAGGTAATCTTGATGACCCTATCTTTGGTAAGTCTAGCTCTCAATGTTATATGGAGACTGGGATCAAAGGAGTTACTTCATTACCTGATTATTCGGAGGGTGTATTTGACTCAATGGTTCTTATACTTGCCTTAGATACTTTAGGTACTTATGGTGAAGTAGCATCTCATGACATAGAGGTATATGCCATAGAAGAGAATATCAGTGAGCTAGATACAGTATACTCTGACCAGACTTTTTCTATAGGTATGAGTCCGATAGGTGTACGTCAAAATGTTCACATTAATGCTAAGGATTCTACTATCATTACGAATCACGGCGATGATACCCAAGTTACTAATCCACCTCAACTAAGAGTGAGATTGGATGATGCCTTTGGTACGATGATATTTGAAGATACAACTGCTGTTAAAAGCGATACGGCCTTCATGGATGTTCTACAAGGTTTGCATGTAAGATCTACATCAGATAACAACTCTATGTTTGGTGTTGACTTGAGTACTACAGCAACTGGTTCATTTGCATCAACAATGGTTATGTACTACACTGTTGAAGACACGATCAAGTCTACTTTTACTTATTCATTAAGTGGAGTTAGATTTTCGACATTTAGCAATGATCAGATGGGATCAGAAGTAGATGCCAGTATTGATGATCAAGAGAAAGGTAAAGAAGAGTTATATATTCAATCCATGTTAGGACCTAATATTGAATTTGATATTTCTTCTGTTAAAAGCTTGTCTAGTAAATTACTAAATAAAGTAGAGTTAGAAATTTATGAAAAAATTCAGTCTCCAGAAGACCAACTTTTATACCCACCAATAAACGATCTTATTGCGAGTAACCGTGGAGATGATGATGATCTCCAAATCGTACAAGATATCCAATTGGCTTTACTGCAGGGTGGTGATTCTAACGTCAACCGTACCGTAATATTCGGTGGAGATATAGAAGAGGTCGAAATAGATGGAGTGACTCTGAATAAGTATACAATGAATATAACGAGTCATGTTCAGTATCTAAATAATAACCCTGACGAAAGTCACTTACTAATATTAACGCCACTATCTAGAATTGCACTACCCAACAGAAGTGTAATCTATGGCACAGAAGATTCTCAATATTCTTCTAAATTAAAAGTGACTTATACAGAACCTTGACATCTTAATTGAAAAGTATATAATATTATGTGTGGAATAGTTGCATACCTTGGTAACAAACAAGCTTACCCTATCATCATAGAGGGATTGAGGAGATTAGAATATAGAGGATACGATAGTGCAGGTGTTTCACTATTGAACGGGTCTATACATACCTATAAGAAAAAAGGTAAAGTTCAAGAGTTAGTTAACTTTGCTGAAAATTCGGATAAAAATGGTACCGTAGGTATCGGCCACACTAGATGGGCTACTCATGGTAAACCTGATGATCTTAATGCTCACCCACATGTATCAGGTGATGGTAAAATATCACTTATACATAACGGAATTATAGAAAACTATGCTGTACTCAAAGAAGCACTTGCTGAGTTGGGTCATGAATTTAAAAGTGAGACTGATACAGAGATATTAGTCCACTTAATAGAAGAATATAAAAAGAGAGATAACCTACCGATCGAGGAAGCTGTAAGAAAGGCCCTTGACAAAGCTGTAGGAGCATACGCTATCGTAGTGATAGATGAAGACGAACCAGATAAACTTGTAGGAGCTAGAAAATCTAGTCCGATGGTACTTGGTATCGGTGATGACGAATACTTCCTAGCATCAGATGCATCTCCAATAATCAAATACACAAATAGAGTGATCTACCTAAAAGATGAGGAGATCGTAACGATAAAAAGAGGTGAGGAGTTTACTATTAGAACAATAGATAATAAATTACAAGAGCACAAAATACAAGAACTAGACCTCAAATTAGAGGAACTAGAGAAGGGAGGATACCAACACTACATGTTGAAAGAAATACATCAGCAACCGATCACGGTAGCTGAAAGTATGAAAGGTAGACTTAATGCAGATGAAGGATGGGTACAAGTAGGAGGAATGCAAGAATATATGAATCGGTTTATCAATGCCGATAGAATTATTCTGATAGCTTGTGGTACCTCATGGCATGCAGCATTATACGCTGAGTATCTATTTGAAGATCTTGCAAGGATACCGACTGAGGTCGAATATGCATCTGAGTTTAGATACAGAAACCCGATCATCAATAAAAATGATGTGATCATCGCCTTATCACAGTCAGGAGAGACAGCTGATACACTAGCTGCGCTGACAATGGCTAAAGAAAAAGGTGCTTTACTATATGGAGTTGTCAATGTTGTAGGATCAAGTATAGCAAGATTCACGGATTGTGGATCATATACGCATGCAGGACCAGAGATCGGTGTTGCATCTACCAAAGCATTCACAAGTCAGTTGACAGTATTGACACTGATGGCATTAAATCTAGGATACAAAAAAGGTACCATTACAGAGTCATATTATAGAAGACTAATTGTAGCTCTTGATAGTATTCCAAACAAAATAACAAGAGTATTAGCGCTAAGCGATCAAATTAAAAATATTGCAGCTGAGATCAAAAATGCTCAAAATGCATTATACTTGGGTAGAGGATATAACTTCCCTATTGCTCTAGAAGGTGCTTTAAAATTGAAAGAAATTTCATACATTCATGCTGAGGGATATCCTGCAGCTGAGATGAAACACGGACCGATCGCCTTAATCGATATGTACATGCCTGTAGTTGTCATTGCGACAAATATAAGTGCATACGAGAAAGTCGTAAGTAATATACAAGAGGTAAAAGCTAGAAAAGGTATCGTAATCGCGATCGTAGCAGAAGGAGATAAGCAAATCAAAGAAATCGCAGATTTCACTATAGAAATACCTGCAACTGAGGAGCCACTATCTCCATTACTATCAAGTATCCCATTGCAATTGCTAGCTTATCACATCGCTGTGATGAGAGGATGTGATGTAGATCAACCAAGAAACCTAGCAAAGTCAGTAACAGTAGAATAAGAACAACGAACATTATGGAATATAATTCGGTACGAGATAAAATGATTATTCCTGAATATGGTAGAAATATTCAGAAATTGGTGCTACATGCTAGAACGATAGACGATCTAGAATATCGTCAAGCATATGTTGAGAAAATCATTGACTTAATATACCTACTTAATCCACAGACTAAAAATGTCATGGATTATAAAAACAAGTTGTGGCAGCAGGTTTTTAAAATTGCTGAATACGACCTAGATGGTGTAACGATACCTAACGGTGGCGTACCTACAAGAGAGAGCGAAGCTCCTAGACCTCCTACAATGCCCTACCCTCCTATGAATAAGAGGTTGAGACATTATGGTCTGTATGTACAGACACTGGTACAGAAAGCAGTAGAAATGGAAGATGGTCCTGTCAAAGTAGGATTCATCAGTAACATTGGCTCATTCATGAAAATGGCATACCAAAACTGGAACAGCAAACACTCAGTCAGTGATGATATGATCAGAGATGATCTCAGAAGGTTATCCAGTAATAAACTAGACGTACCTGCAGATCTTGATATAGACCTACACAGTAGTACGATCAAGAAAAGTCACAGAGCAATGACAATACAAAAGACCAACAATAATAAAAATAAAGGTCGAAATAAGAATAAAAACAACCGCAACAAGTATAGAAGATAAATACTGGCCACTTACAATAGGTACTATTGCACTCATAGTAATAGTACCTGTTATATCTACAAATACATTATCAAAGTATACGAATACTCAATAAAATTGAACGTATTCTAAATCACCCACTTATACATTATAATAAATTTCTATATTTGAGTCAAATTAGATAATCACTAATAACTCAATATGAACGATTTTGCATTTAGAGTAACTGGAAATGCTCAGGTATCTGGAAGTATAGAACCACAAGGAGCTAAAAATGAAGCTCTACAAATAATAAGTGCAGTACTCTTATCAGCACAAGAAATAACTATCGACAATATACCTGACATCTTAGATGTCAGAAGACTCATAGAACTAATCAAAGGACTAGGAGTGAAAGTACAAAAGCACAGCCCCACTAAATATACCTTTCAAGCTGATGACATAGACTTGGATTATTTTGGATCTCAGGAGTACCAAAATAATGCAAAAAAAATCCGTGGATCAGTCATGATGATGGGACCACTACTTTCACGATTTGGCAAGGCATTCTTACCTAAGCCAGGTGGTGATAAGATCGGTAGACGTAGAATA
>CALDEO010000069.1 GCA_937942465.1 uncultured Saprospiraceae bacterium | reverse complement strand
CTGTTCCTGCATCTTCGTCTCCTGGGGCGCCAGTTCCATCTCCGCCATTTACATTATCACTACCTGTTCCTGGTACGCCACCGGCATCATTGCCTACCGTATCATCTGCTACACTATCGATATCATCGCCAGTTACATCTGCACCTGTATCGTCTGACATACTTGATACCTCTGCTATGTTTAGATAAGCACCTGGTGTCTGACACGGTACTACTTCTAGTAATATTCCTACGGTCGTACTTGTCCCTGGTAATAATGGGCCTGCGATCGTTGTTTCATAATTTGATCCAGCTGCTGTCCACGGTTGTGATCCACTACTGTATACATAGCCACAGGCTATATAATCCGTAACTACGATATCCGTTAATGTGATATTTCCTTGATTGAATACTTCAATCTCGAATTCTACGATATCTCCATATACATATGGTCCAGGTGTTGTTACCTGCTTGATTAAAGCTACATCTACAATCTCTAAATCCGCACATGCAGTATCTGTATCATCTACAGTACCTTCTCCACCTACATCTAAACTCGCGGTGTTGAATAGTCCTTCTCCGGCTACGCCGTCTGTCGTTCCACTCGCTCCACACTCTGTATATGAATCATCACCTATACCATCGCCAATGCCTAAATCAACATTCACAGTCAAGGCATAGGTATGTAATATTCCCGGTGCTATAGATGCATCATCTGCTAACTCCCATCCTGGGGCCGCTGGTACTACCGCTGCTAATGTCCCCGTACTCGGTACATCACTCGCATAGCTTGCACTATTGATTACGATATCATCTTCGTATTCTGGTAAATCAAATAAATCATACAATTCTGTAGTCCCTCCTAGGTTCTCTACCGTAATCGTAAAGACTACATCATAACTTCCATCTGCTAAGGCAGTCGTACTTGTGTATGTCTTCTCTAATACTAAGTATGGTAAATCGGCACATACTTCATCTTCTAAGTCTGTTTGTCCATCATTGTTAACATCTAGCTTCGCGGTGTTAAACAAGCCTTCGCCTGCTGTCGGTACACCTGGTGTCGCTGTTCCACATCCTGTGTATACTTCGTCACCGGCACTCGCTGCATCTTCTAAATCTAGACATACCGCAAATATTAAGGCAAATGAATCTACCTTCCCTGGTGCTATAATCTGATCATCTGCTAATACATAACTCGTCCCTCCGATCGGTAAACTACCGCCTGGATTGCCTACTGCATCTGTATCAAATATCGCAGCACTTATCGTAATGTCATCATCGAAAGCTGGCTCATCTACTAAGTCATACTCGCCATCTGCACCACCTTCATTCGTAACTTTTATCCAATACGTAACATCGTAACAATTGTTCGATGTTAACACTACCGATTCTATCTCTTTATCTAGTGTTAAGTATGGTAACTCTCCACAATCATTGTCTTCTACTTCTGGTGTCGTTGGGTCATCATCAAGATCCAAGGTCGCACTGTTGTACAAGCCTTCGCCTGGTCCTGCATTATCTGGGCCTGATCCCTGTCCACATGCAGTATATAAATCATCACCAGTCGTTCCATCCGCTAAGTCAATCGTTACTACATAATTTACAGTATATGTATGTACCGTATTGGCATCTAAAGCTTGATCATCAACTAATAACCATCCCGGTGTCGCTGGTGCTGGCAATGTCAATCCGCCGCCTGTAACTCCTGGTGCATCTGATGTATAACTTGCTGCACTCGCTACGATATCCGTATCAAAGCCTGGTGAATCATATAAATCATAATCCGTTGCATATGCACTCGTATTCTCAACTACAATCGTATAGCTAACCGTATACTCATTTGCATTTGATGTCGGTACGATACTTGTAATTTCCTTCGTCATCGTTGGACATCCTGATACCGTGAAGTTGTTACTTCGTGTTCGACAGACATCTCCTAAATTGAAGTACTCAACATAATATACTCCTGCTGTTGTCGCTAATAAGCTATTACTAGCACTACTCTGTACTACCGTTGTACTTGCATCCGCATTCACTCTAGTCCAATTGTAAGTACTAAATCCTGTTGGTGCTTCGATCGTCGCTGTACTTGTACTACATAGACTTCCATCTATAATACCAGGTACTACCGGCTGATCTTGTACAACCACTGGGTAATTTGCGGTGTATTCACAAGTACTTCCGTCACCATTCGCAAATGTCAACTTAACAAAGTAATTGATATCACTTTGTGGATCACAGATCGTCGGTGTTAAACTCGTATTATCATCTAAATACTGATTTGGTAACCACTCTACGGTTACACTGTTTTCATAACTGTCTGGTATCTGTAAATTCAATTCTTTACAGCCTACATTACAGACCTCTATCTCTTCATATGGTCCGAACTCAAAATCGTTCAAACTATTTAACTCAATCTCAAAATCGAAAGCTTGACACCCTCCTGTCTGACTACTTACCGTCAATATTACTGGGCTCGCTTCTCCAAATCCTGCATTCATTGTGATAAATAAACTATCATTCGCAACATTGGGCTCTATACTCGCTCCATTGCTTGGAGTTACTGCATAATCCCAGGCTCCACAGTTTTCTATTCCGAAAGGGATACCTGGACATAAGGTAAACTCGGTACCCATATTATCTACTACATCTGGCTCTATACTATCATAGTAATAATCTAAACTATTACATACACAATCCGTAGTCTGCATAATCATCAAGAATACTGGACAGGCTTGTGCTTCTGGTACATTAAAACAGCCCGTTAAAGTCTCTACCTCTCCTGTATTCAGTAATACTAAATGATCCATACTGTCGATCTTGACATCTAAATCATCCAATATTCCATTCATATTGATATCTCTTATAATTGCTATCGTTACATTACTACTATAGAATCCCCCTGGATTGCTTAAATCTACACTGTAGCATAAATCTATCGTACCGTCTGATGCTGGACACCCTGTCGTCAACGTCTGGTCATCTACATTTAAAGGTGGTAAAAATTCTACCTGTATCTGTGGATTTACACTATTCAACACATAGACACTACATTCTACTCCAGCTGCCATACAGCTCTGATCCATGATCTCACTACTCACCTTAACGCCTAAGTCTTGTGCTCCACAGTTAATATCCTCTGGTATACTATAGTCAAAACTAATCTGAAATGCCTCGCCTGGTCCGATCCCATCTGGTATATTGAAACAGATATGCGTAATCGGTCCATTCATCTCCTCTGTTATCGTTGGGGAATGTGTATTCGGCGTAAGCCACTGAATACTCCCACTCATATAATCAAATGTCTCTGTCTCTAAATCGATACATACCGTACTCTCTTTACTCTCTCCTATCGGACTTACATTCAAATAAGTCAATATTAATGTTGCATCCTCGCCACAGTTCGCTACCGCTGGCTCTGCAAATACAAAGAATTGTGCAAAATCCGCTGGATTTGCATTCTCAATAATAATCGGCTCACTATCTACAAACATCGACGATACGGTACTCTCACATGGGTCCGCTCCAAAAGCTTGATAATATACACTCGTTCCTGATACAAATTGATCACATACCGTCTCTACCAAGAAGTTAAAACTCACTTGATTGCTATCTAACTCTATCGGTAACTCATTTGAATTTAATATCCCAGGTAATCCATTCTGATCTATATAATCGCTCCACTGAGCATCTTCATCCCAACTGTAGTTGGAACCAAAAATATTATCTTCTCCTGCTATTGCTACTGGCTCGTCTGATACCGGTATACTTACACATGGGGCTGTAAAACCAGGTCCTCCTGGATAACATACCTCCCATGATCCTGATACTGGGGATAAACCATTTGGAAAGAAAAAGTCTTGCGTAATAGCCGTTAATACCGATGGCTTTACGTTCTTAATTCGTACACTCATCGGGATCTCCTCACATAAGCCATACTCATCTGATCCTGATGGATCCGGTAATAACCACTCCACTTGTATATCAGCCTCCTCTGCTACATACTGGTAACAAGCACTTACTTCATCACAACTTCCTCCGGCTGCACTTAATGCTGCTGCCTTTATCGGATCTAAACAACCACTAACTGTACCGATACATATCTCTGTAGCAACATCAAGGCCCACAGGACAAAATAATAATTCTGTTACAATAGTAATTTCTACACATTCTGTAGGAGCTAAGTCATTCATCGTTACTGCATATACTTTACTATTTGCTAAGGTTTGTGATAATACCCAAGTTAGAGAATTACCCATTGCATCCTGTACATCAATAAATTCTACGGAATTAGGAACTTCTATACTTGTTACGACATTGGTATGAGTAGCTCCCGTTGCTGTTGCACCTCCTGCACATACCTGGTATACATTCGTCTCATTCTCTCCTGCTAAATCCGCCTTTAGCAAATTCGCTAACATTGGTATTAACTTCGGAAAATCTTGACTGTTGTCTTCAAACTGATCTGGATTAGTTACTTGTGTACCCGTTTGACGATTAGGGTTATTTACTCCTGTTGAAAATTCTGGATTTGGATTAATTAATTCAAAATAGCTCAAACATCCAGATTCACCTATGTCTGGGTAAGAGTTACATCTTGTTCCATATGGGTTATTAGGATACCTCCAAATATGAAAAGAAGGATTATCTGTTCCATCAGTATTTAAACCACAAGAGTGGTATGTTGCAGTAGTACTTAAAGTTGGTAAATAAGGATTGGAAAACTGATAGCCCAGTTCAAAATCTGTACTTTCAACATCTTCAGGACAAAGGGCAGAAAGTTTATATTTTAATCCATATGATTCACATGGAATTGCTCCACCTACAGGTAAATGAGGGAATGGATCCCCAGGGATAGGTACATGAGCAAATATATCGCATCGGTCTGTTGTCCGTTGCGGAGAATTCGTATTTCCTAAATAATGAGGAATAGTTGCTGCTCTATCATAATCAGCATCATTTATTCTAATGGCAGCAAGTGACATTGTATCTGCTGCTGTACAACAAATACCTCCTAAGCCGTCGGGTATGCATGCTAAATTTCCAGAATCCTGATCGATATACTGAGAAGGAAGTGCTACTTCTGACCCATCAGGCATAACTATAATTCCATCATTTTCATAAACCATATTAGTCGGGAATCTCATTTCTAAGTATTCTGTAGCCATAAATGGTCTGTATTCGTTTTCATACCATGGAAGTACACCTGCATCAACCGATGGAAGTGGATTTTCTAATGTAAATGTGTATTCAACGTCTATGTTACAATCCTCTACCACTACTTCTGGAACCACAGACACAGGACCTGGTAAGTGCCCCTGTAATGGGAAGGAGGTAGGACAATTTCTAGAAATAGTATTTCTTCTACATGTTCCTGGATCAATCGTCTGAGTATAGGCATCAGGATACAAATATTGATTAGTAATTGGTGTTACCCCATTTAAGCTTGCCAAAGAAACATTAGGGTTTTCCATCATAACAAACTTATACTCGAAATAGATAATGTCTCCGTCATCTAATGGATACTGTGCTAAGAACTCTGCATGGCAAGGATTATTTATATCCTCACTAGTTGTACCGTCTACATGAGCTGTAGATAAACTGAGATCCCAATCACATCCATCAGGTGCTCCCCAAAATACATCCATCCATATATAATTATGCCCATCATTGCATGTAGCATTACTCATTTCATAATTTGTTGCGCCATCAACAGGGAAATTCGGATTTTCTTGTGGATCATTAGTACATGCTCCATACGCGTTAGCAGCATTAGCAGCACTATAAGTTTGAGTTACGTTATCAACACCAGAATTAAACAATCTAAATGAGGGGTAAAAGTAATTATCCCTAGTCGCATGAGGATATGCATCAAAACAACTTGGCATTGAAATAGCCGTCTCAGTGCCTGCACTTTCATCAAAATGATACCATTCAATAAATTCAGTACTATTTAGATCTAATCGTAACGGAGAATCCCAATTATACTCTCTCACTCTGAAGGCCCACCTTGCATCTCCATCATAAAATACTTCCTTATTTAAAATTTCATATGCAATCTTAACATACATCGTATCTCCAGGTAAATATCTGTTTTGATCCTCTACAGGGACTTGATCTCTAGTTAATTGCTGAGTCATCTCTTTATCTGCAAAGCCATAGTTAGTTCTATACCCTTCTTCAACATAAGGTTTAATATCACATATACACCCACAACCATTCCATTGTATATACGTCTGTGCATTGTCGCAAGCTCTAACTATTCTACAAGGATCGGTAGTACCACATGATGTACACTCTTCTACTACAGTATATGTAAGATAAGTATAATCCCATGGATGACATTCTCCTCTATAATCTAGATTAAAGAAATAGTCATGTGCATTTACACTTGCATCGCCTGCTGGTATAATAATACGTAACCCTACAGTATCCAATGTAATACCATCCTCTAGAGTTATGACTTCATATACTGAAGTCACTCCAGATACTGGTGCTCCTTGATATGTTGCTGACCCATCTGTGAATCGTATGTCCTGTATACGATCACCGCCAGCTTCTATGTATACTTCAAATGAAATATTCCCACCCCCAGCACAAGGATCTATATTATTAGATCCAAAATCATAAGAAAAATCATATCCCTCAACCGTAGGGTTCCAAACATCACATACTGTGGGCATAACCTCTGTAATAGGAATACTATATCCCGAAATAGCAACTGCATTGGTAGATGATCCTTCATTACCATAGAAAAAGTTGATAGGCCCGTCACCACCTATAGTAGCAAACTGCTGGAAATCTTGGCCACAGTTACGTTTACCGTTTACTTCTAATTGAGATAATGAACATGATATGGAAGAACAATCTGCTCCTGCCATGGCACAACCAATATCTAATACTGTACTAATCGTAATAACATTTCCTCCTGGAATATCGTCAAAAATACCATCTCCATCAACATCTTCTATACCTCCTGGGCCATCAAAATCTGTCATATTAAGTTTAAGATCTATCTCAACCGTCCCATTTTCTGCTGTCCAAAGATCTGTAGGAATGTTAACTCCATTAATTTGTAAAGATTGGATTGAAGTATTATTGATAATACATCCTTTATATTTAAAGCTTAAATCTTCCCATAATCCGTCTAGAGGAGTAGAATTTGCACTCTGAATCACCAAGTCATATATTAAATCAGCTCCGCAAATAGCTCCATACTGTACATTCCCTGAAACTACAACGGCATTTGCACCAAAATTAGGTGTAAAATCAACTGCACCTTGCATTTGTGATATATCTCCGCATATCTTATCATTACACCCATAAAATACATTGTACATTAAGAAGTTAGCCTCGTCGGTACATCCCATTACTTGATAGCATACATCGATAAAAATTGTTTCGTTTGTCTCAAACAATTCATCTCCATCTACATTATTACCACTTGTATCATTGATAAAATAATTATCTGTAACCGTTAAAGTAACTTTTTGACTAACAGGATCATAGACATAATCGCTTGCTGGAACAGCTACATCCGAAATATCAATACTTGAGATCATGTAAACATCTTGATCAACACCTTGAATTTCGAACTGAAACCCATCTAAAAATGCCTGTATACCATCCTGAGATATTAATACTCTCTGGCATTGAGGCGTATTAGACTGAGAGATATTTAAATCCGAAGGAGATACTGTTAATACGTTCAATACAGGAACTCTAACACCTGAGTTATACGATCCAACCTCCGTAATAACCGTCGAACATGTCGGTGTACTTCCATTCGTATCGTCATACGTAAAGCTAACCTCTGCATCAAAATTTATATCCTCTTCTGACTCAATGTCTACATCGCAATCTGCTTGTACTGCTACATTAATAATAAATACCATTGCTGAGTCAATCTCTGAAATTGTAAATACTGGAACCGTCAAATCTGATAAATCAGATTCACTTACTGTCCCTGCTCCTGTGCTATTGGCATCCATAAACACAAAATCACCGTAACTAAGACCTTCGTCAAATGTTATAGTCAGGTTTACATCTCGGAGCATACACTCGCCTGTGTTATATATTAATATACTCGCCGTATCCGGTGAGCTACATATGTTCAATAAATCTATCGTTGGGAAATTAGGTACACCA
>CALDEO010000068.1 GCA_937942465.1 uncultured Saprospiraceae bacterium | reverse complement strand
GGTACGTCAGCTTTCATATCTAGCATTTGATTGAAATCACAATCGTAAATATACCCTTCCCAACTAATGGATAGAGTGTTACGACACATCAGACCTTCTACAGTAGATGGATTGAATGCATCTACGAGCTCATTCATATATGATTGGTAGTTGCCACTCTCCAATAAATAATCTAGGAATCGGGAAATCGGAAGATTCGTAATCGCAAATAGGCTGTTAAAAACGATGTTGTATTTAGTACTCAATACTTTCTTAAACTCTGCCTCTAGCGTCTCTTGACTCCCTGGCAAAAATGCACCCGCTGGATTATAAACTAAGTCCAACTTGAGTCCACTACCCTCGATACCGTACCCAACTTCGTTGAGCATTTGTAATGCTTTTATACTGTCTTCGAATACACCGTCACCACGTTGGCTATCGTTACGAGTCTTTGAGAAGTATGGCAATGATGACACGACATGTACTTTGTTCTTTTTGAAGAACTCTGGTAAGTCGTAGTATTTTTTGTTCGCTCTAAGGATCGTCAAGTTACATCGATTCATGACCGTCGATCCTACTTTGTGACACTCCTCTACAAACCATCTAAAATGCGCATTCATCTCAGGAGCACCACCAGTGATATCTACAGTTGGTATCTTGTACTTCGTAATGATCTCTAGGCACTTCTCTAGCGTTGCTCGATCCATATTTTCTTCTCTCCGATCGGGACCTGCATCTACATGACAGTGAGTACACGTCTGATTACAAAGTTTACCGATATTAATCTGAAAGATCTCAACCGGGCTCGGCTTGATGGAGTGATGACCAAATGTGGCAATCTTATCTTTAAACTTAGGGAAGTTAACTCCTAATCTCTCTGAGTCACTCAGTACCTCTAGTTGAAAAAACGTACTATCAAGTTTATTTCCCTTCGCTTTTAGCGACTTCGTTTTCTGCTTAATTGCCATATGGTTATGCTAGTTATATCTTTATTATAATTGTCTGAATCATTAAATTATTGAAACTCAATATGATCTACATCAATTTACTTTTCACTTGATTCATCATCTGTACACTATTGACCAATGTCGCTCCAGCTTTGATACCTGCAGCTACATGCACTGCCTCCATCATTTGCTCTTCGTCGATACCATTTTTGAGGCATGTAGAAGTATATGCATCCATACAATACGGGCAACCCTCTGAGTGAGCAACTGCCAATGCGATCAATGACTTCTCACGAACAGTCAATGCCGATTCTTTAAAAATAGATCCATAATAATCAAAAAACTTAGAACCAAGCTCCTCTTGAAAATCGGTAATATCTTTAAATTTCTTAAGATCCTCTGGTTTGAAATAGCTATCGCTCATTTATATGGTAGTTTACTTGGGTTTGACTAAGAATACTAATGTAAAGAAATGAAATCAATTGAAAGGACAACACCCTTGCAATTAATCAAATGATGATATGTTTTGTCAAAGACAAATACCGAATCATATCTAAGTACGAGTGATAAATGAATTTTGGATTTGTTTTGTTGTTAATCAAACGTTAGAACTTTAATAAAAAGCCAATCGTACTAGGTAGAACTATAGAAAAAGTCGTATCATCGAGTATATTAAAATTTATTAATATATGAATATCCAATATTTGTTTCAAGTTACGCTTGTTGCCTGTATGATCTTGATATCATCATGTACCCAAGAAAAAGCGCTTGAGATACAAAACAACGACGGTAAGTTGGTGATCAATGCGTCAGTTGATCACCCTATGGGGACTACGCTTGACGCGAATAACTATAACTTCATGCCATTGCCTTATAACTTAGGTTCTATAAGTAATGAGGACAAAAAACTACCTGTCATCATCCTAGGACCGGCATCACCTAAGAATAGCTCGATAGATATACAAGTACTTGGAGCACTAAAAGTCAAAGAAAAAGGAGCGATCAAATATTATCTCCTCGGTCAGTCAATACAAGATAATCAAACCCTAGAGTTAGAGAGTTTTGAACAATTTGCAGTGCAATACTCAAGTATCAAATCGATCATCGGTTTATACCTCAACAATCAATATGGCCTAGGTCAATCCGAAATTATAGAATGGAGAGATGAGGCAATTGCTATGAAATTAATTGAGAAATTAACGAAATCTCGAAGCCAAGACAAAACAAATAATTAAAACAACAGTTATTTGCAAGTGTTAACTCAACAGACAAAGCCAACATTGGAAACAAAAAATACTTCTCAACAATATCCTCTTAACATAGATGGCATTGAAATACAGATTTTTGATCGCGTAGAGCAGATTGAAGATGTGTGGAGTCAGTATGAAGATGGAGATCTGATGTTTTCTGTTGCATTCTTAAAGGCGATAGAGCAATACCCTCCTATCGATATGGACTTTAGGTATGGTGTATTTCATCAAAATGGTAAGGTCTTAGGAGTATCTTATTATCAGATAAGACTCATATCCTTAAAAGACTCCTTAAGAACAGAAAAAACGGATAACTCCATCTGGGGTAAGATCAAATCTTGGCTTGCATCGAGACTTAAGAATTATACATTGATCTCAGGTAACGCATTAGTTACGGGTGATTATGGGATCCGATTTGAAGATACAATAGACGACCAACAAGTATATCAACTACAAGAGGCAGCAGCCGATATAGTAAGCAATAACTATCATCCTAAAAAGAAAGTACGAGCTGCTTTCATGAAGGATTTCTATCAAAAACAAAGACCAACGGATGTAGTTCTAAAAGACTCTAGTTACAGTCAATTTAGCGTACAGCCTAACATGGTATTGCATCTCAAGGATGAATGGACCAACTTCGATGATTACCTAAGCGCTATGAAATCTAAGTATCGAGTGCGGTATAAACGAGCAGATAAGAAATTTGGTGATTTAGAAAAACGTCAACTTACTGTTGAGGATATAGAAAAATACAACTCAAAAATCTACAGCTTATATCTATCAACTGCCAATCAAGCAGGGTTCAACTTGTTTTACTTACACCAAGACTACTTCTTGGGTATGAAGCGACACTTCCCTGAGGTATTCAAAGTGTATGGTTATTTTGATGGTGAAGAGTTACTAGCTTTCTTTACTACATTTGATAATGGTGATGATCTAGAGGCTCACTTCCTAGGATATAATCCAGAGCGAAATGCTGCTCACCAACTGTACCTAAATATGTTGTATGATTTGGTATTCGTATCAATCAAAAACAAGCATAAGATCATCCACTTAAGTAGAACTGCTCTAGAGATAAAAAGTAGTATCGGTGCCACCCCGATAGATATGTTTATCTACCTAAGACATTACAACAGTCTGATCAACAAATATGTACCTAA
>CALDEO010000067.1 GCA_937942465.1 uncultured Saprospiraceae bacterium | reverse complement strand
CTCTGTGAGCATGACTTGATCATTGTTAGAGTCTACCACTTTCTGAATAGCAAATTTCATAGACTCTGCTCCCATAAACTGGCCTTTCTTGATGTTCACTACTTTACCTGTATTGGCAGCAGCTACTAATAAAGATGTCTGACGACAAAGAAAAGCTGGTATCTGCAATATATCTACAACCTCTGCAGCCATGGCCGCCTCTTCATCGGTATGTATATCCGTTGTCACGGGAACATCAAATTGATTCTTAATTTTTTCTAATATCCTCAATGCTTTTTCGTCACCTATTCCTGTAAAGGAGTTAATACTAGATCTATTGGCTTTACGGTATGAACCCTTAAATACCAATGGAATATTATACTTCTCTGACATGGTAACTAAATGCTCTGCTATACGCATACAGATATCTTCACCTTCGATAGCACAAGGACCAGCGATAAGAAAAAAGTTATCAGGATTCGGTTTCTTAAATATATTTAGGCTCATTATTTGGAAGCATTCATTGCATTAAATAATCAATTCTGGTGCAAGGTAGAACCTTTTGTTAAAATGAGGACAATAATATCATGAACATTATACCTTGCTATACTGTCCTGACTTATGAATACTGGTGATAATAACTTCAATGAGCTGATAAGTTACCAACTTATATAAGAATCATGGTCTAGCAAATATTCCATTTTGATCTATAGATTTGTTTTGAAAAAGTAGGATTTGAATGGCTTCAAAATATTAAACCTAAATTAGATCTTCCTTACGGAATATGTCTATCAAAGTATTAGGGTTATTACCAAATATACAAGTACGAATGTCCAAACTTATGAAATATACCATAGCACTAACTCTTATTGTCCTTTCATTCACATTGATGATCTCGTCATGTGATATCAACAAGACGGCGCTAGGCGTATTGGAGGGTTACAAGCAAGCTACCAACAATAATGTGCAGCTCGATGCGATCAAGTATGGTAAATCTGTAGATCATGCTCCATGGTCTGCAATGCTACAGCGATATGTAGATGAGCGAGGAGGTGTAGATTACGATGGATTTGAAAAAGACTCTATCGAGTTGAACATATACTTAAAAACACTGTCTGACAATGTCCCTAATCCTGACGCAACATCAAAAGATGAACGACTAGCTTATTGGATCAATGCATACAATGCCTATACTGTCAAATATATACTCATCAAAAGGCCACTGCAGAGCATCAAGGATGCAGGTGGATCTATAACGATGGTCAATAGCCCTTGGGATGAAAAATTCTTTTATCTAGGAGGTATCGAGTTTGACCTCAACACAATAGAGCATGAGATCATAAGACCGAGGTTTAACGATGCTCGGATCCACGTAGCGGTTAACTGTGCATCTATTTCTTGTCCAGCATTATTAGATCAAGCATATACAGAAGCTGATCTTCAAAGTCAGCTAGACAGTCAAATGAAAGCATTTCTTAAGGATACTAATAAAAACAACTTAGCCGCCAATCCTGCAGAAATATCAAGCATATTTTCATGGTTTAAGAGCGACTTCACTCAGAACGGTAGTGTTATTGATTTTTTAAATAAATACAGCGATAATAAACTCAACACTGATACTCCTTTGAAGTATATAAAATACGACTGGAGACTAAACTCACCTGAGAATATGAAAGAGGGGTCTCTTAATTAATATTTCAATCTGACTAAAAGCAGTATCTTAGTAATGAACTAATTGAAATTATAGAGGTTCCTATAACTTCAGCATATCAATATAAAATCAAAAGACAAATAGATGGACTTTTATAAAGAATCAATAGAACTACACCGTAAGCATAAAGGTAAAATAAGTGTAACTCCTAAGGTAAATGTGAAAAGTACACATGACTTATCGCTAGTATACAGTCCTGGTGTAGCAGGTCCATCTCAAGCTATAGCTGATGATCCAGAACAGGTATGGGATCTTACCATCAAAGGGAATACTGTTGCAATCGTATCTGATGGATCAGCAGTACTGGGTCTAGGTAATATCGGCGCAGCTGCTTCTATCCCAGTGATGGAGGGTAAGGCGATGTTGTTTAAGAAATTTGCTGGTATAGATGCATTTCCAATATGTTTAGATACACAAGATGTCGATAAGATTGTAGAAACGGTACGCCTCATCGCTCCAGTTTTTGGTGGAGTCAACCTAGAGGATATATCAGCTCCAAGATCATTTGAGGTTGAACGTAGACTTCAAGACTTGGGTATACCAGTCTTCCATGATGATCAACATGGTACTGCGATCGTAGTACTTGGAGCATTGATCAATGCATGTAAGGTTTTAAATAAAGAATTAAAAGACCTAAGTATTGTCATCAATGGAGCAGGCGCTGCAGGTATCGCTATATCTAGGCTACTGAGATGTATTGACAATGAAAATGACAATATATGTATTCCTGTAAAGGAAATAATCGTCTGCGATAGTAAAGGAATCATCCACAAGGATCGAGATAACCTAAACGACTCTAAAAAAGAGATCCTCTGGTATACCAACCCTAACAATAAGAAAGGTAGTATCCAAGATGCGCTTGTGGGTGCAGATGTATTTATCGGAGTAAGTGTCGGTGACTTACTTACGTCAGATGATATCGCCACTATGGCTAAGGATTCTGTCGTGTTTGCATTGGCTAATCCTACTCCAGAAATCATGCCTGAGGAAGCATATAAAGGAGGTGCCGCGATCGTAGGTACTGGTAGAAGTGACATGCCCAACCAAGTGAATAATGTATTGGGATTTCCAGGGATATTCCGTGGTGCTCTCGATGCTAGAGCTAAACGTATAACACCTCAAATGAAGCTTGCGGCTGCTTATGCAATTGCAGATTGTGTAGCCTACCCTAGTAAGATGGAAGTGATACCTGCGTCTCTAAATATCAACGTAGCAAGTAGAGTTGCAGAAGCTGTACGAAAAGCCGCATTAGAAGAAGGAGTATAGTGGTTTTAGTGATCTCCAGTTGAGTTTTCATTGATGCAATGATATGCTAAGCATCCAACTTATGTAAATGTCGTTTGAATCATTTATTACTCATTATCGAAGAAATTGTAATCAAAATGCAGCTTGCTTTTTATAGATTCAATAAATAATACTACTTTTAGAGAACAAACACTGATTATGAAAAATATCCTAACATTATTAATTGTTGCATTTTCATTTGCCGTACAGGCACAACAAGCAAAGACAGAGGCAGACTTTTTATTGTCGAGCCAAGAAGTATCTGAGCTAGGATTTGCTGACACTGAATACGAAAAAGCTTATGTTGTAAGACCTGACTACTCTAAGGAGGACGTTAGATTATTAACAAGATTAATGAATGAAGATGGTATTTCTGCTTCCTTAAGCATGGACAATTGGAAATATGAAGGCGATTTAAAGCAAATAAGATTTATGGCATTTGGTTCAGGCAAGGAGATGCTATGTAATTGTGCTACTGACAATTTAGGTACAATGATGATTGTAAAGAAGAGTCGTTATGAAATATCTTGCATTCAAAAGTAAATACATATTTGCGTAAGCAAATAGAAAAATAATATACAAGCTTAAAATAGCCTACTGGATAATATCTAGTAGGCTATTTTTATTACTAAAATAGCCTGATCTAATTAACTTTCACCTCATCTATTTGACATTATTTGAAGATCAATAACAACAACTCAAGCACGATAATCACTACTTCGTCTAAAGTATTCCGACGATAATCGTTTAAGGACTTACCTACATCGTACAAAATCGTACATTTGTGCTGATTTTAGAATAGAAGCAAACCGAGAATGGATAAGAATCAAATAATAGGAGTCGTATTAATATTTCTCCTCGTAATAGGATATACTTTTTATAATGCTCCAAGTGAAGCAGAGATTGCTAGATCAAACTTTGTACAAGACTCACTAGAGCAGGTTCAAAACCTAGCATTGGAGCAAAGTCTGCTACCCGCAGCACCAAGCCTGCAGGAGCAAGCGATCGCAGCACTACCCGATTCACTACAAGTTTTAGAAAACCAAGGAAAGTTTGGAGCATTTTCTTCTGCATCAATTGGTAACAATGACGTAGTAGCATTAGAAAACGAAAAAATGAAGATTAGCTTCTCATCTAAGGGAGCAGTCATAAAAGAAGCATTCTTAAAGGAGCACTACAAGGTATTGAAAGATACAAGTGGTCAAAAGACTAAAGTTAATTTAGTACTTCTTCAAGATGAGAAAAATAGATTTGACTATAATCTACCGATCGCTGGAGTGCCTGGTGGCATTGTAAAATCTGGAGACTTATACTACACTGCTGCCAAATCAGGTAATAGTGTATCCTTCACGGCGAAGGCTACTAATGGAGGGTCTCTTGTGCAGACATATACACTTGTCGATGATTACACATTAGACTACAAAGTGTCTTTTGAAGGATTAGGAAGTACGGTATATCCTCAGGATGGAGCAATCACATTGAGTATCAACCAATACCTTGACAAGATCGAATTGAACGATCCGTTTGAGAAGAGATACTCTACTACGTACTTTCAAGAAGCTGATGAGTCAAGCGCTGACTATTGCTCATGTACAACAGCAGATACAGAAAACCCAGAGAAATCTATACACTGGTTTACTCATAGCAATCAGTTTTTCAATACTTCATGGATCGCTACTAACGGTAACTTTAAATCTGGAGAATTTACCACAGATATGTTGACTGACGAAGGTGCTGATCTCAAATTATTGAAATCTAATGTTGGTATTCCTTACGCTGGAGGCAACTCTGAGACATTTGCTATGCAGATGTATGTAGGACCTAATGACTATGAAAAATTAACGGCTTTTGACATTGGTATTGAGCAGATCATTCCTTTCGGGAATAGTATTTTCGGTACGATCAATAGATGGGTTATTAGACCTGCATTTAATTTCTTGACTAGCTTCATCAGCTCTAAAGGAATCGCAATTATCATCATGATTTTCATCATCAAGTTATTGCTTTACCCGCTTACATATAAGATGCTGCATAGTCAAGCTAAGATGCAAGCTTTAAAACCTACACTGGCTGGATTGACTGAGAAGTTTAAAGATGATGCTCAAAAGAAGCAGGTAGAAACAATGAAAATATATCGAGAGTACGGGGTCAGTCCTTTAGGGGGTTGTATGCCCATGGTCTTGCAGATGCCGATATGGTACGCCTTATTTAGGTTCTTCCCTGCCTCTATTACATTCCGACAGGAGAGCTTCTTATGGGCTGATGATTTATCATCTTTTGATGATTTGATCTTACTTCCATTCGAAATCCCAATGTACGGAGCTCACATTAGTCTGTTTACAATCTTCTGGGCTGTAACTACCGTAATGTATACATATTACAACACGAAGCACATGGATATGTCTGCTAATCCTGCAATGAAGTACGTACAGTATGCGATGCCATTGATGTTTTTAGTATTTTTCAATAACTATGCATCAGGATTGACTTGTTACATGTTCTTCAGTAATTTATTTAACATATTGCAGACTGTGATCACTAAGAAGTTTGTCTTTAATGATGACAAAATCAAAGAAGAACTCAATAAGCAAAAAGCGAAGCCTAAGAAAAAGAAATCTGGTTTTCAATCAAGGCTAGAGGAAGCGATGAAAAATCAACAAGAACAAGCAAAACAAGCACAAGCAAAAAAGAAAAAATAGAATCTTAGTATTCAATATATGAATAAGCCAGTAGGAGTAATCGGATCAGGAAGTTTTGGAGTAACAGTATCTAAGTTGCTATCACATAACGTAGATGTACTTCTATTTTCTAGAAGAGCTCATGTTGTTGACTCTATCAATAATGAACATACACATATGGGTTATAAGTTTGACCCTAGAGTACGAGCTACGAGCAATCCGCATGATATAGCGGATCAATGTTCTATGATATTCCCGGTGATACCATCTAAGAGTTTTAGATCTGTGATGCAGACATTTGGGCCATTGCTCAATCCTGGTCATCTATTGATACATGCGACCAAAGGTCTCGACTGGGATGATGATGAGGCCAATGATGAAGCCAATCCATTTGCTGCAAAAGTAAGTACAATGAGTGAGGTTATCAGACAAGAGTCTACTGTAGTACGTATCGGTGCTATGTCAGGTCCTAACCTTGCCAAAGAAATATTGGCTGGGCAACCTGCTGGAACCGTAATCGCATCGGAGTTTGATGAAGTAATCCTAGCTGGTCGAAGAGCATTAAAAAGTAAGCACTTCTATGTTTTTGGCAGTCATGATCTTAAAGGAGCAGAACTCGCCGGAGCATTCAAAAATATTATTGCAGTTGCCTCTGGTGTATTAGGTGGTCTCAATCTTGGTAAAAACATACAAGCACTATTGATCACAAGAGGCTTATCCGAGATCATAAAGCTCGGAATGGCGATGGGTGCTGATAAGAAATCATACTTCGGTATATCAGGTATGGGTGATCTTGTAGCCACTGCAACAAGTACAGACAGTCGTAACTATGCATTTGGTTACAGAATGGCGCAGGAGCGAAATAAAACCGTCACCGAGCTGCTTGAAGAATCCAAAGAAGTAGTCGAAGGGGTACGTACACTGAAAGTAGCCAATATGCTTGCGCAAAAACACAAACTACATCTCCCGATCATGTCGATCATATACAAGATCGTCTATGAAGACTTTGAAATATCAAATGCTATAGAGTATCTTATGAGTTACCCGTACACTGCAGATGTAGATTTTTAAAGAAGTATCCTTTATGGTTTGAGATATTCGAGCCAAGAGATTTCCAAATTTCTAAGAACAAAGTACGTGATCACTAGGACCAATGTGGAATACAAAAGCGTATTTGATGTCAAAAAGTCGTGTACTCTCCTACTCTTAAACCCAAAGTTGGACAAATACAGCAATATCACTGGAGTGAACAATACTACAAGGATATTGTGATCTAGAGCTGAGGCAATATCAAATCTTAATAAATCATGTATTGCACGCTGAGACCCACAACCTGGACAGAAGAGACCTGTCCACTTTAAAAATGGGCACTTAGGGAAAAAGCTATAATGGCTAGGGTCAAAAAATACAAAGAGCATTAATAGCAAGATTGCCATTAATGCTCCTATGTAAAACTTCCAATTAATTATTTTCAAAGTAATTATTTGGTCTTATTGTTACATGCCACTCATACCGCCGACAATACCTCCGACAAATGAGAGAACACCTACTACAACACCAATAATAATACTAATTTTCGTCCATTTCCAAGCATCTTGAGACGCTTGCTCCGCTTCATCATAATCACCACGATCATATGCACTATTCACTCTAGATGCGAATACAATACCTGCTACACCGAAAGGTAAACAGCAAAATATCGTTGCTAAAATTGATTCTACTAAATAATTCTTAGGTCTTGGTCTGTCAAAATCTTCCATTGTATAAAGTTTAGTTTGATACTAATATAGATCAAAAATTGCTACATGTGGGTATGCGAACAACATTTTTTACTTCAACACGTTGGCAGGCCATTGATAAAACACAACTATATCAAGTAACAGACTCTCATCACGACTGCAAAACCTCCCCCATAACAAAGGGGCACTAAACAACGTCAAAAATCAAATATTAGATAGTAATGTATCAGGAATTTGAAACTTTGTCAACTTGTCTTACCATTAAGCTAAATAATAATAACATATTTGAAGTTTTAATATGTAATTGTATAAGCTACAGCTTTGAATAAAAGATTGGTCTATGTCACAAAAAAGTATTAGTCAGATATCATGTCCCAATTGTTCTCACGCATTTGATGTAGAGGATGTACTTGCTGGGCAGGTAGAAAAGAGGCTCAAAGATCGGTTTGAACAAGACCGTAAAGCAATGCAGGACAAATATAGAAGTGAGTCTCTATCTCTAGAAAAGGAGCGAAATTCTTTCGAAGAAAAGAAACGAAATGAAAACAAAATATTCAAAGAGAAACTAGAGCAAGCACTATCTAGCAGACAGAAGGATTTAAGGAATTCTGTAAAAGAAGAATTTGAAATTACAATCAAAGCACAACAAGAAGAGCTAGCTGAAAAACGTACAAAACTACAAGATTTACAAAAAAAAGAACTTGAAATAGAACGACTCAAAAACAAAATGTCTGAGCAAGAAAAAGACATCGAGTTGAAATATGAAAGACAGCTCAGATCAACCCTACAAGAAAAGGAAGAACTCATCATCAAAAGAGTCAATGAGCAACAAGAGCTCAAAATAAGAGAAAAAGACAAACAACTAGATGATCAGAAAAAGCTCATAGAGGAGATGCGTAGACGATCAGAGCAAGGCTCTATGCAGCTCCAAGGAGAGGTAATGGAACTTGCTATAGAAGAAATGCTTAAGCGAGCATTCCCATTTGATACAATAGAGGAGGTACCTAAGGGAGTACGTGGTGCTGACTCCATACAGACAGTCATCAATGCGCAACAACAGTCTTGTGGTAAAATCATATTCGAAAGTAAACGAACGAAGGCTTTTGGAGGAGATTGGATACAGAAGCTTAAAATAGACCAGCGTAATACGGGTGCTGATATCGCAGTACTTGTAAGTGATGTATTCCCTAAAGACTTAGAGCAATTTGGTGAATACCAGGGAGTATTCATCTGTAAGTTTAAAGAGCTAGAGAGTCTGGTATATGTACTGAGAAAGCTGCTATTACAAAAACAGACGATCCTTGCATCACAAGATAATAAAGGAAGCAAAATGGAAATGCTTTATGACTATCTCACGGGACCAGAGTTCGGCAATCGAATCACTGCAATTGTAGAGACATTCAGCACTATGAAAGAAGATCTAGATCGTGAGAAAAGACAACTCGCCTCATCTTGGAAAAAACGTGAAAAACAGATCGAAATCATGACTGACAACACCATCTCACTGCATGCTAATGTGAAGGCGATCGGTGGAAAAGCAATTCCAGCGATGGATATATTTGAACTACCTGAAGGAGAAGAATAGACGATCAATGATGCGTTCATCCAATAATAATACAGACTTGTATAGAAGTGATTGCATTTAAAATATTAAATTGCTAATTCTGTTAAAGAATAAACGACATAACACATGCAGATAGATTTGAAAAACTTATTTGGAAATACAGAAGCACTCGAAGACAAATTCGTAGTGACCATACTTAAAGCATTCAAAGCGAATAGCAGCGATG
This sequence comes from uncultured Saprospiraceae bacterium, assembly GCA_937942465.1. Lineage (GTDB taxonomy): Bacteria > Bacteroidota > Bacteroidia > Chitinophagales > Saprospiraceae > JAHDGW01. The sequence goes on along the minus strand of CALDEO010000067.1, from coordinate 3,048 downwards.
CCTTTGATTATCTAAAATTTAAGCAATCTCTGATTGCATTAGAAGCGTTAAATCTGGAAGAGTCTTTACGTTATAAATCGGCATTTGCGACAGCTCAAACAATGGGTGTCAATAAAGACAAGCTCACAAAATCTATAAATGACTACCTTAGCGTACTGGATAAGGAGCAGAGTGAGTTCAGCACGGCACTTAAAAAGCAGATAGATAGCAAGGTTAAAGGAAGCCAAGATCGAATCAAAAAGTACCAAGTAGAAGCCGAAGGGATCAATAAAAAGATAGAAAAGCTGAAGAAAGATCAGCAAGAATACTTGTCTGCTGTAGAGACACTACAAGCACAAATAGATAAAACAACAAAAAAAATAGAGAATACACGAAACCAATTTGTCGAAACTTACGATTACTTTAAGAGAGTGATCGAAGAAGATCGTGATAATATCTCTACAGAATTATAAACCATACATTACTAATACAACACTTAAACCTAAATCATATGACTACTGTCAAAAACCCAAAGACATTCTGGCAAAGACCAGAGGGTAAAACAGGGACTTTCTTTATGCTAGCGATATTAGCTGGAGCTGGATATTTACTGTTCAAAAATATTGGATGGATCACTGCAGCTCTCACGGGTGCTATTGGTATCGGTGTCACGCTAGGTGTACTAGGTCTTATCATATTCATGGTATTGGATAGTAAGACTCGGACTACCATCAGCTACATGTACAAGAGTATTATGAGGTCCATCACCGGATGGTTCGTCACGATAGATCCTGTAGGAATATTAAAAAACTACGTATCAGATCTAGAGGACAACTTACGTAAAATGGGTAAGCGTATCGGCGATATCAAAGGACAGATGCGTAAGCTTAAAAATATGATGGTTGAGAATGCCAAGGATATCGACACCAATATGACTATTGCTAAAAAAGCAAAGGAGCTAAGCAATCAAAAGCAGATGTTACTTTCGTCAAGAAAAGCAGCTAGACTAAAAGAGACAAATGCCAAGTACGCAGCATTGCATTCTAAGATGTCAGTCTTGTATAAAGTATTGACTAAAATGTACTCTAACTCTGAGATCTTACTAGAAGATACAAAGGATAATGTCCGTGTTAAGGAGCAAGAACGTAAAGCAATAAGAGCAAGTCACAGTGCCATGAGATCAGCAATGAGTATCATCAAGGGAGACCCTGATAAGAGAGCCATGTTTGATCAAGCAATGGAAGTCATCGCTGATGATGTAGCCAACAAAGTAGGTGAGATGGAGCAATTTATGGAGATGTCTTCTGAGTTTATGGATAGCATCGACCTACAGAACGGAATGTTTGAAGAGAAAGGACTTAAGATGCTCGCAGAGTATGAAAAGAAGTCTACGCTACTCCTACTAGGAGGTCAAGAGCAACTGGACGATACACTAGATCTAAAGATGCCTGAAGCAGATAAAATGACTAGAGGCGGTAGCTCATCAGAGTATGATGGATTATTTGATTAATACCAAATAATATCGATCTCGATAAAAGTAAAAAGCCTACAATGTAAACATTGTAGGCTTTTTTTATTTCCAAGAAAGTGATTCTAAGTATATTTAAAATCACTTCAATATATCTCTAATAATCTTTAGATGATGATTGGTATGCATCCTAAGAAACTTAGGTGTCTCCGCTCTATTGAGCTTGCCAAACACAGGATGTACAAAAAAAGTATCCACTGGTAAAGACGCTATATTACTCAGTTTGCTCTTTACTTTCGTAAATAAAGCTATCAACTCGTCTCTATCTATAGAATCATGATTCATGATGGCTTTAGGAGCTCTCACCTTACCCCTCGGAAACCATCCAATACCCAAGAAAAACATCTTGGATAGATTGAATCGACTCTCGTACTCCGCTGGGTCAGAATGTGTCAATGCATTACATATACCATTGATTACTCTCAACGAATGATCAATATGCCAAGCGACTTCTCGTTTAGAAACTTTAGTATTGAGGATATCCATTTTATCCATATGACTTTCTAATGTATCAAGCTCTTTCTGTAATACCATAATGCACTATATTTAGTTGATACTAGAATTAAGTCAAACGAATTGCCGGCTCGTTTATGAATTAATGTATTCTTTATAATCTTCGATACTCTTCAGTACTATTTCTTTAGCAACATCAGCTTTACCAAAGTCCTCTACAAGAACGGTTTTCTTTTCCAGTTTTTTGTAATCTTCAAAAAAGTTACGCAATTCTTTTAGAAAGTGACGTGGCAACTCTGAGATACAGTTATAATGATTGACACTCATATCGTTCTGAGCTACCGCTATAATTTTATCATCAGCTTCACCACCATCAAGCATACGCATCACTCCGATCACCTTAGAAGGTACAATACACATCGGTACGATCGTGATCTGCGAGAGTATCAGTATATCTAGTGGATCTTTGTCATCACAGTATGTCTGTGGTATAAAACCATAGTTAGCAGGATAATACATAGATGAGAACAATACTCGATCCAAGTACAACATACCACTCTCCTTATGCAACTCGTACTTTGCTCTCGTATTTTGAGGTATTTCTATAATACCATTGACATGACTTGGAGCATCATCTCCAATATTTACTTTATGCCAAGGATTAGATTTATCTATATTCATAGGGTTCTTTCTTTATTAACTTGTTTTTATTCAGCCTACGAAGGTAAGGCATTTACTTCTAGTATCATGTACACTAAGCTTGTAGAAACATCATATTACAAAGATTTAACATTTCATTTAATTTCCCAAACCACTGTTATGTCACTTAGAAGGAGTCAGGATGAGCTTGGACCATCTACCCTGAGCATATTCATGGCCATCTGATAGCTGTGTTTTATTATTAGTGGCGGAGCCAAATCCAACCTTAATCGTATCTCCCGTATCTATCTGTACTTTATCCACTCGATGTACGTGCAGTAAGAAGTCCGTCCGTGTTGTAGGATTATAAAACTCCCCCACTCTCACATCATTAATATCAACAGTATATACCGACTCACCATCCGTCTCCAACATCGTAAACAATTGTA
>CALDEO010000066.1 GCA_937942465.1 uncultured Saprospiraceae bacterium | reverse complement strand
GATGTACGCATGATATCTAGATTCCCGAAAGGGGAAGGGCATTTTGAGCAAACAGAAAAAGTGTATTCGCTTGACGTGAAAATGGCATTGCAAGATGGCAACTGGAAAATCTACAATTGGACTCCGATCAAGAACAATGTATACAAACCCAAAAGTGTAACCGATCGATCTTCTTTATTCCAAGAGAGTATGGCTAAAGTCGCTACAATGCAGGGAGTTAACTACTATCCGTTAGAGTCACCATGGTTTGATTTTTGGGCTGATTACGACTCCGAGATCATCGCTCAAGACATGACGATAATCAAAGACCTAGGGATGAATTCGATTCGAATATTTCTGAATGTATCGGATGTTGGTAGAAATGAGATCAATCTCAGTACAATCTATAAATTGGATGATCTACTCTGCCGAGCTGCTGAGCAAGGTATAAGCGTATTGCCGACCCTTTTCGATTTTAATATGGGTTATAAGCTGGCGCAGTATCCGAGTTATCATAGGCAGTTGTCATACTTACTGAGTAGATACAATCAAGATGAGAGTATCATCGCATGGGATATTAAGAATGAGGCCGATCTAGATATAGAAAACCATGGACTAGAGGATGTAATCCACTGGTGTAGTTTCATGGTGAATGAAGCACGGTACTTAGACCCCAATCATCCAGTTACTATTGGGTGGTCGGGTGTTGATGCAGCTCAGTACTTATCAGAGAGTGTAGATTTTATATCAGTGCATCATTATGCAGACATGGCTAGTTTGAAGCAATTTAATAGCCAGATGAAAGCAGAGAATAAGTTATTTGTTATTCAAGAGTTTGGTACATCTAGTAATTCTTCCTTTTGGAATGCATTTACTGGAGGTCAAGATGATCAAGCATCAGAAATTAATAGTGTCGTGCAATTTGCAAAAGCAGAAAATATTCCATGGTTGGTGTGGACTTTGTACGATTATAAAAAAGCACCTTCCAATGTCTTTGGGTGGAAACCATGGATCAAGACCAGTCAAAAAGAATTTGGTTTGATAGATACATCCGGTTTTCTTAAAACGTCGGGTTCCCAATTGCAAAGCCAACTCAAGTAAATATTGTTTATTAATCTAGCCACAGTTGTTATGAAAATCGCTTTAGTCAGTCCTTACCCTCCTAGTAAAGTTACCCTTACGGAATATGCATACTACCTAGTAAAGCATATGGATCAGAATGCTGATATTAAAGAAATCATCATCTTGACAGATCACTTAGAGGATAACGATGAATACGTCCTTGAGGATAGTCTCATAAAGGTTAAGATTGTGCCTTGTTGGAAGTTCAACGGTATGATGAATCTATGGACGATAGGTAGCGCGATCAGAAAGCACAAGCCGGATTCAGTATTTTATAATATTCAATTTTTATCATTTGGAGATCGTAAGATCCCTGCGGCATTGGGTTTATTATCACCTTGGTTTGCTAAGTTGTCAGGTACGCCATCAGTGGTGCTACTGCATAATATAATGGAGACGGTAGACTTAAGTGAAGCTGGTATTACCAAAAATAAATTATTGACCAAAGCATACAATGCGATTGGGTCGATACTTACTTGGATCATCTTGAGAGCCAATGTTGTGGCATTCACAATACCCAAATATGTGGAGATCATCCAAGAAAAATATGGTGCTAAAAATGTGGTACATATGCCGCATGGTACCTTCGAGATGATGCCAGAGCCACAATACTCCAATGGTATTGTAGCCAAGAAGCAAGTCATGGCATTCGGTAAGTTTGGTACTTACAAGAAAGTAGAGATGATGATCGAGGCCGTAGATATCGTAAGAAAAAGAATTAACGAACCAATAGAAATAGTCATTGCAGGTACTGATAATCCTAATGTAAAAGGATACTTGGCTGACGTTCAAGAAAAATATAAACATATCGAAGATATCGTATTCACAGGTTATGTTGCTGAGGAGGATGTCCCTAGGATATTTCAAGAGTGTACGACCTCAGTATTCCCATATACGAGTACTACAGGTAGCTCAGGTGTATTGCATCAAGCAGGTAGCTATGGCAAGTCTGTAGTGTTACCATTACTTGGTGACCTCAAGGAGCTAGTAGAAGAGGAAGGTTATGGTGGTGCTTACTTTGACCCTAAAAGCAGGGATAGTATGGCCAATGCCATAGAGCGGATCTTAGTGGACGATGCATTCAGAGTATCTGTGGAGAAGCAAAACTATAGAGCAGCAGCGGCACTATCTATGTCGGAGATCGTCAAGAGATATGTTGCCGTATTCCAAAAGTTATCGAATAACAAAACATCTAAAGGCTCCGGTATCGAGAGTAAAGAAATGATGTTTATATAGTAGACATTTGCGAAAGCTCAATACTTTAAAGTGTCATGTATTGAGATGGAATTTGCCGAGATATTTGGATCACGAATATTGTAAGTTGATAACAATATATTGACTGTTTTTGATGTTCAATTTACATGAAAAATAGGGTGTTGTTTATAGTTTTATTATTAGCGGGGCATATTGCATACGGGCAAGACATTATTGATAGCTCGATTGTCAATATCCAATCACTTATCTACTTTGATACAGATGAGTCGACATTAAAAAGTGATCATCAATCCCAAATCTTAGATCTACTTACCAAAGCTAAGAAGTATAAAAATTACGAACTCTGGGTAGACACATACACCGATGATGTAGGTAGTGCATCATACAATTTAGCTTTGTCAGAGAGACGGAAAAAGTCTGTGGTTGACTACTTGATTGCACAAGGAGTACCGAGTAATGTTATTCAGTCTGATTTTCATGGAGAGACCAAGTGTATCGGTATCTTGCCGAGTAACGAAAATAGACAACTCAGTAGA
>CALDEO010000065.1 GCA_937942465.1 uncultured Saprospiraceae bacterium | reverse complement strand
GCTTCTGCTTTTATCCCATTGGATGGGAATGCGAAATCACATGGAGTAAACACCATAGATTGAGCAAATTGAATATCCATATTATGAACATTAGGCAAGTTACCCACACTACCTGCAATAGCTACATAGCATTCGTTTTCGATGGCACGTGCTTGAGCACAGTTACGTACTCTTGAGTAGCCATTCTGCGTATCGGTGAGAAATGGTATAAACAATATATCCATCCCTTCATCGGCAAGTAATCTACTCAACTCTGGAAACTCCGAATCATAACAGATAAGGACACCTATCTTACCACAATCTGTATCAAATACCTTAATCTCAGATCCTCCTTGCATCCCCCAGACCTTAGCTTCATCTGGAGTGACGTGTAGTTTTTCGTATCGCTCGACCGCACCATCTCGCTTACACAAGTAGCCTACATTATATAATATCCCATCTTTCAACTCAGGCATACTACCCGAGATAATGTTGATATTATATGTGATGGATAACTCAGAAAATTTCTGGACAATTCGCTCTGTATATTTGGCTAACTCTCTGATTGCATCGGCACCTGATAAGTGGTTGTTCTCAGCCATCAATGGTGCATTAAAAAACTCTGGAAACAATGCAAAATCAGATCTATAACCTGCAACAGCATCTACAAAGTATTCTGCTTGTTGCAATAGATCTTCTAACTTATTATAAGGTCGCATCTGCCATTGTATCAAACCGAGTCTTACTATTTTTTTCTTGGTCGCTGCCTTTTTAGTAGCTTTCTGATAATAGATGTTATCCCACTCTAGTAACACTGCAAAGTCATTGGAATCAGCATCGCCATCAAGGTATCCACTTAGAATCTTTGCTGGGTGAAAGTCATTTGAAATTTGAAAATTTAAGACGGGGTCATTGATTTCCTTTCTCTTTACTTTCTCAATATACTCTTTAGGTGATAGCTCTTCACTATACTTGTGGTAGTTAGGTATTCTACCTCCAAAAGCAATCCCTTTTAAGTTTAACTTCTCACAAAGCTCTTTTCTGTAGTCATATAATCTACGACCAAGTCTCAATCCTCTAAACTCTGGTTTAATAAATATATCTATACCATACAAGACATCTCCTTCGTCATCGTGGGTATCGAATGTATAGTTTTGGGTTATATCCTTGTAAGTATGTTTATCTGAAAAACCATTATAATCAACGATAATTGACAGAGCACATCCAGCTAGTTTTCCATTAATCTTGATAACTACTTGGCCATCTCTAAATTTATTGATCAATGCTTGAATCTGATCTTCTTTCCAGTATGAACCAGGCATTGATTGATAAGCCAAAATCATCGCAGATTTGAGCTCTTGGTAGTCCTCAATATCTAAAAATTTAAGCTCAATATTATCTATTTCTTTAAGTTTCATTAGGTCTTACCCTTGGGATTTTAAGAATTTATAAGAAAGCATTTTATAATAAAGTTTAGCAGCTAAAAACTCTGAAGCCTTATGGCCAGCAATAGGAGCTAACTCTACGATGTCAAAACCCACAACGTTTTTCTCGGCAAATATTTTTTGCAAGTAATTGATCACTAAGTACCAATCTAATCCACCAGGCTCTGGTGTACCTGTACCTGGCAGTATCGATGGGTCAAATGCATCTAAGTCGATTGTTATATAGACATTGTCCGTTATCTTGCCTAGTGAGTCTTGCTCCCATGATTTGTCTTTATTCATATCACTAGCAAAGTACACTTTGTCATAATCCATATGTTCCTTTTCGGTCACGTCCATACTACGTATCCCTACTTGGATTAGATTTGTGTTTTGACTTGCGTCGAATAAAGCACAGGCGTGATTATACGGAGTACCACCATATGATGGCCTCAGATCAGCATGTGCATCTAGTTGTACTACCGTTAGATTATCAAAATACTCATAATGGGCTTTTATAAGTCCAATGCTCACACTATGCTCTCCACCAAAAAACGTAAGAAACTTTCCGCTCTTAAGCAATTGCTGAGTATGCTCATATGTGTACTTGAACATATCTTCTGGAGTATCAAACTTAGGAGCATCATCAAGCAGGTGTATACCTTTTAGATAGACTTCACTATCTGTCTCGATATCATATAACTCCATGTTTTCAGCAGCATCCATAAATGCATCGAACCCCTTATCTGCTCCTTTACCCCAAGTACTTGTACCGTCATATGGGATCGATTGTAAATAGGTAGATGCCTTTTCCTTATCGTTGTATTCTGCAGGAATACCACCAAATGTCTTAATCTTTTTCATTGATTGTTATAATACAGTTAGTTGAGATTAGTACCCAAGAATGTCGAGCATCTCCGTTACCGTTTGCTCATTTCTATACACGTAATCCACATAATTGCCCGTTTCGTCACGATCGATTACGATCAACTTAGGAGCCGGTATCAGACAGTGCTTAATACCTCCATATCCACTGATTGCATCTTGATAAGCACCCGTATGAAAAAATCCTATGTACAATGGTTCATCACTGGCTGGGTCATACTTGGGTAAAAATAACTGTTGATTCATATCCTCAGAATTGTAATAGTCGGAATGATCACAACTGATACCTCCAATATTCACTTTGGTGTATTCATGATCCCACTTATTAAGCGCAAGCATGATGAACTTTTCATTAATAGACCAAGCATCTGGAATGGTATTCATAAGGCTATTATCAACCATGTACCACATCTCAGCGTCGTTCTGTGCTTTCTGCTCTAAGACAGAAAAGATAATAGCTCCACTCTCTCCAACAGTATATTTACCGAACTCAGTAAAAATATCTGGCTCTTCAATATCTGCCTCTCGACAAGCAGTAGCAATATTACCCACTAACTCATTGATAATGTATTCATAATCATATTCAAATCCTAGGTTGTTTCTAATAGGAAAACCTCCACCCAAATCAATGGCTTTGATACTAGGACATGCTTGTTTCATTTCAACAAACAACTTCATTGCTTTCTGAAACTCACCCCAGTAATACATATTATCCTTGATACCTGAGTCAATAAAAAAATGTATCATTTTAAGACTTATTGTATCATCCCCTTCTATTTCGTCAAAATAAAAATCCAATACTTCATTAGCTCTAATACCGAGTCTCGAAGTATAGTAGGCAGTCTGCGGTTCTTCATCGATCGCCATTCTGATACCTATCTTCAGCGGTTTTTCTAGATTTTGAGCATATTTTTTTACTCTTTGAAGTTCTGACTTCGAATCAAGTATCAATATAGAATTGTAAAATCCATCTTGATTAAGCCTAGCGATTTTCTGTAAATAGTCTTCCGTTTTGTAACCATTATGGATAATGATCACATTTTTGTCTATATCTCCATCTTCCAATAGTTTATAGATCAAGTCAATATCAAATGAAGATGAGGTTTCTAATTCAACTCCTTCTTTAACGGCGGTTTTTACCACATGCGAAAAGTGGCAACACTTCGTACAATAAGCATAGAAGTATTTGCCTTGATAATTGTGCTTTTTGAGTGCTCTATTAAATAAGTTACGAGCTCTCTTTATCTGCTCTCCAACTCTAGGCAAATACATTAATTTGAAAGGTGTCCCATATTTTTCAACAAGATATTTGAGTGATACACCATTAAATGTGAGGTATCCATCCTTAAGGTCAAAACCTTCCTGTGGAAAGTAATAACTCTGATCGATCAAATCGAAATAAGTATTCTTCATCTGCTTTATTTCTTGACTTTAGGCTTTTTAGCTTTCATTATTGGTTCATCCGAAAACTCCTCTTCAATCCAGTGATTTTGATGCTTATACTTCTCTTTATTATTGACAGGTTTAGCATGATGCATCGTATCTCCAATAAAGTCTTTTGCCTTTGGTTGAAGTTCTTTTTTGTGGTTTTTATCCGATCTCATTTCGTACTGCGTTAACAGGTTTCCTTTT
>CALDEO010000064.1 GCA_937942465.1 uncultured Saprospiraceae bacterium | reverse complement strand
GGGATACGTACATCCACGATATGATGGATAGACTTGGATATGAAAATGTGTTTGGCAATCAAGAACGGTACCCATCATTTGAGTTAACGGAGTTGATCGATAAAAAAGTGGATGTTATATTGTTATCCTCTGAGCCCTACCCTTTTAAAGATGAGCATATACAGGAGATAAAGGAAGTTGTACCCGGAGTCGGAGTCGAACTAGTAGACGGTGAACTGTACTCTTGGTATGGAAGTAGATTAGCTAATGTTATAGATGTTTAATAGTATAATTAGACAAGCCTTAATAGTTAAAGGAGCTAGTCTTTCATCCTATGTAAATATAAAATATATTCAAGAACTTAATAAGATTAAGTAGCTACTAATCAATTAATTAGAAGTAATCATTATTTCATATATTTATTTTTATAATGAATGTTAAGATATTAAATGTACATTTGTACAATAAGCAGGTTTAGGCTCTTGAAAACAATCTATTCCCACTTAATTTATAAAGGTTACATCTGATAGCATTGTCAATTCCTTTTGACTCTATCTGAATGTATAATTGTTTGTTGAATACAATATGTCAGACCATTGGTCCGCGTTTGCTATTCAAGCTAATACTTATTATGAATACTAAGCATAATGTCACTAGTGCAATAGGACAGCTTTGTGTATTGTGTACAATCTATTTTGGTTGTGTGCCTACTTTAGCATACGTTCTCGTCTGTCAGTCTCGCTATAGGACTGCAATGTTCTTATTTATGAGGAACGTTACAGACAGTCTATTCTCTGCAGCGTTGCCATTAAGTATCAACAGGAATCTCAATACCGAAAAGTATGTTTAAGAATAAATATTCAAACATATTAGCCATTTTTGTTCTTTCGATAATCGGAATATTCACAGTTGTATTGCCATGGATCAATTATCCGACGCTAGATCTTATCGTTTACGGAAAGGAGGGTGACGGATGGCTTATTTCAATGGTTTTTGGAGTATCCATGATTATCAGCGGTATCGCTTTTTTCAGAAAGAAAACCTCAATTCATTTTATTACAAGAATATTGATTGGCTTCTTAAGCATAAGCATATTGAGTCTTTGTATTTACAAGATCATTAATTTTCATCAAGAAGTCGATGCATTCGTTACTGACTCACCTATTATGGGGTATGCTGGTAGTGGCGCTTCATTATCTTACGGACTCTATGTGATTATAGTCATAAGTGCCTTAACTGCACTACTGTGTATGATGCAGTCTTACTTTTCAACATTCAAAAATATATTAAAACTAATTGGTTTTACTGCCATAGTAATTATTGTTTGCTTGTTTGGAAATAAGCTATCGTACCTAATAGGGGCACCCGAAAAACAAGATCAAGTGATCAATTTAAAATCGTCATTCGATGATATGAGTACAGCACTTGTTGAAAAAACTCCTTCAAAATTTGTAGAGCATATACACCCTATCCTTTATGAAAGTGTGGGTGGTAAGACTAAACTAGCGGCAATGATGGCTGATATGTATGCAACCATTGAAATAGAAAAAGCAGAGATTGTAGATATTCCAACATTCATACAAAAAGGAAACAATGTACAAGCTCTTGTCTATCAAAAATTTACATTCTTAAATAACAGTGTCAGTACCACTACTTCCAACCTTACTATTGCTTTCTCATACGATGCAGGCAAAAAGTGGGTATTTGCAGGTACTGAAAATAAACCATTCGAAGAAATGAGAGAGGTTTTACCTGAAATTTTTGATGAACTTAAATACTAACATTATAACTTGAACAACTACACCTAACGAGGTAGAGTTTACCAAAACAACATAATATTAACTTCCTAACAATCCAATTATGGAAAACAATTGCTGTTTTACCAAAGGTCATTCTATTGCCCTATCTAAAAAAACATATTTTTTGTATAGTCTTTTGCTTACGATCCTATTTGTAGGAAACAGCATCACAATACAAGCACAATGTCCAGGCATTTCATTTGGTACTAATGGTCCATTTAATGTGGATGATACTGGTTCTTATATGCTTACCACTACCCCATTAGTCTCGGATGCATCAATCACAGGCGAGGTGTTTTCTGGAGTTGGGATAACAAATAATGCTACCGGTATTTTCAATCCATCTACTGCAGGTGTTGGTATCCGCAACATTGTACTCAGTGCAAGTGTAACAGGTTGCCCAACAGACCCTGTTCTTATAAATACGGACATAACCGTATGTAACTTAATTGCAAATTGTCGAGATGTGAGTATTGATCTAGGTCCTGATTGTACCGCCTCAATCACTCCAGGGCAAGTCAATAATGGCAGTTCTGATAGTCAATGTGGTATTCAATCATTATCAGTCAGTCCTAATACATTTGACTTTAGCAATATAGGCGCTAATGTAGTTACACTGACAGTTACTAATAACTCAGGACTTATAAGGACTTGTACTGCTACTGTTACAGTAAATGTACCTCCTTGCCCAAGCCCAGAGAATATCAATATTTCGTTTGGTGGTAGTACTACTGCACCATTTTCATTGTGTACAAATGCAGGAAACCAAGCATTAACTGCCAGTGCAACTGATAATTCTGGTCAACCAATATGTATGGGTGAAGGTGAGTTTACAAGCATTAGTGATGGTACCTCGGATGGCACCAATAATACAGGAACATTCAACCCTATACTAGCAGCACCTGGCATGCATAGCGTTAGGTATACTTATACATGCCCTGGTACAGGTCAAATAGTAAGTAAAGCAATAGCTGTTGAAGTTTATGCAACTCCTACTGCAGTCCTTAAAAATGATACTATTGTAGAATGTGCCCAATCTTCAGGTACATTCTTTCTATCCAATTTGTTTGAAAGTGAGTCATCACAACTTGGTGAATGGACTGTTGTAAGTCAACCTACTGGAGCAAACAACACAACTGACGGAGCAAACTATAGCTACACTATGCAAGGTTGTTATGAGTTCAGATTTACAGCAAGTGATCCTAACGGATGCTTTAATGGTGGTACACTTCCTACTGACGTATCATCAGTACATATTCAAACAGAACCTGATTTCGAATTTACTTTATCTGAAGCAGGTGGCTGTATGGCCGCTGGTTCGAGTATAAGTGTCAGTCCTAATATTGCTACGACAGAAACGAATACAACATTGGTAGGGCAACTAATTATAAACTCTACAACAGATACACTAGCATGGAATCCTAACGCAGGCTATACAATCTCTGCACCTGGTGACAGCCAATCTATAGATTACGAGTTTATACTTACAATGACCAAAAATGGGTCAGTCACTTGTGGACCAAATGGTCCTTGTCCAGTAACTAAAAAACAAACTATAATCGTCTACAACGATGGTCTCAATTGTCAATCAAATTGCGAAATGAACCCCGTCGATGTCTGTGAAATAGAGGTTGAACCACAATTAGAATTATCATGTAGTTTCTTTAACATTAGAGTACCTTTTGATCTTGTAGGTGCTAACATTACTCCTAAATCAAAAATAATAGGTTGTGATGAAGAAGAAGTATGTATCTCATACAATTCCGAATTTGGTGGATTTAATCCATCAAGCGGAGGTGGTGGCGCTACCGTTGGATCACTTCCTGGTGTCAGTATTATCTGTGATGTTTTTAACTTTTGTATTTGTATTGATATTGGCTTTGCGGATATTTCGATCAGACCATTCAAATCTCTTTATGATGCTCTGGGCTGTGGCAAGACCATTGCTAAAGTTATTTTAGATCTATTAGCAGGGCTCTTAGGTGGTGAAGGCGTAGGTATTATCGTAGTAGCTGATACCGATGGCGATGGTGCATTTGATTATGTTGTTGACGATGGCGAATCCAGTGTCAGTGGTACTGGATGTATCCCTGTAAACGTAGAAGGGCAAGGAGAGATTAAGGTCAGAATGGTAACTGCATGGCCTAACCCTCCAGCTGATGTTTGTGGTGTTGCAACAACACCTGGACAGGATCTATTGACTTTACTACCTATCGGAGCTATCCCTATAGTAGGCCCCACAATTGTAGCATTATTAGAAGCTGCAAGCTGTAATGTAGATTTATCATGGTCCAATGAAGAAACAGTAACTTATCAAGTAATAAATAGTGATGCACCAGAATTTGTAAATTGTAATGATGCAGGCTACACATTCTCGCAAGATTTCTCATGTAATACCGAAGCCAACTGGTCTATTCCTATTGCCCAAGATGCATGTACGGGTGAGACAATATTATTTACAACTAGTACTGATGATACAGAAGGGGTACGTCATACTGCAGGTCCAATGCCTGGTGATGACCTAGATGTAGGTGTCTACTCTGTTACTTATACAGCTACAGCTTGTAATGGTAAGTCAACAGAGTGTACATTCCCAGTAATTATAAATGCAGGAGACCCAGAACTTCAAGCTCCTAATGATATCACCGTATGTACCGATATAGATAATTGCGAATCTATTGTTTTAGGACTAGCACCTTTAAAAGGTATAGGTTGTAATACTGTTATCACATACGCAACCAGTGGTGTGACTACTCTTACTGGCAATGGTGATATCAGTGGTAATACATTTAACCTTGGACTGACGACCGTTACATACACCATGACTTACGATAGTGATGGATTGCCTGCAACGCCTTTAGTTGTAGTTACTGATCAATTTACTGTTACAGTTGAAGATTGTCAATTTCCAGTAGCGGAATGTAATACGATCACACTTCAATTAGATAATCAAGGTAACGGTATCGTAACAGCAATGCAACTAGATGCTCTTAGTAGCGATAACTGTACAACGGCAAGTAACCTGAATCTACAAATATCTAAAGGACAAGGTGTTTTCTCAGACAATGTCTCTTTTGACTGTACAGAGTTGGGTACTAATTTCGTAACCCTGCAAGTAACTGATCAAGCATTAAACACAAGCTATTGTCTTGCTACTGTTGAGGTTATTGACTTTTTTGATGATTTCTTATTATCGTTAGATATACCAGAGATTTGCCTTGAGGCAAATAACCCTGAACAGTTTGATTTTACAAATTATCTAAATATCACACAACCTAATGGTGTAGTCATAGATCATCAAGATATACCATCCCTTGGTGGTAGCGTTGTTGGATTATTTGGTATTACTTCGTTCTCTCCATCGTCTAATGCTACTGGTGCAATGATCGGGACTGCACCGACAGATCCTTCAGACATTGGATTTATTGATGCCTTTACCGGAGTATACACTCCAGGTACAAGTAGTGGATATGTAACCATTTCTTATATTCTAACTATTCCTGATCAAGTCTCTCAAAACAATGCAGTCCTTGAAGGATGTTATAAGATTGTTCATGAGACATTCGAATTAAAA
>CALDEO010000063.1 GCA_937942465.1 uncultured Saprospiraceae bacterium | reverse complement strand
AGATCGATTGTAGCATAAGGGAGATCCTCATCTCCAAATGCATATACATCCCACTCTTCTACTGCCCCGTCCCATCGTTGATGCATATCCGACAATGTCTGCGCTGAGGACAGCAGAGACATCATCGATATGTATATGATTATTATTACTCTAATGAGAGTCAATTTTTTATTAAAAAGGTAAATCATCAAAGTCACTAGCTCCTGCATCTGCCTTAGGCGTTGTTGCTGCTGGATACTCTTGTGACGGAAAATCTCCAGTACCAGCTGCTGCTGGAGGAGGTGCCGCCGCCGCTGCTGCCGCTGCTTCTACTCTCCATGCATTCAAGTTAGTGAAGTACTTTTCATTCCACTCTCTACCTCTAAGATCAAAGTATACCTTGATCATATCTCCTTCTTTATGGTTGTCCATAAGACCACATCGATCTTGTGTCAACTGAAATTTGATGTACTGAGGGTATTGTCCTTCAGTCTCTATTACAAACTCTCTCGCTTGGAATGTGTCTGTTTTATTTTCTGTATCAAATATTTTATGGGCCTTCCCTTCTATTTCGAATGACATCTTTATCTTGTTTATTGATTTGAATTACAAATATATACGAAACAATGCAAAACATATATAAAAATATGTTTTGCATGTTGTTAATTTCGCTTACAAGCTACAAACGCATCTAATTGCACTAGGATTGTCCTAGATCAAACCGATTGCAGCTTTGATTATTATTATAGCCGTTGCTACCTTTAGTATGCTTTCGCAAATACTACTCTACCTTTTGATGGCTTACCAGAGTATACACATACACCTTCTTCTTCTACAAAGTCATCAGGTATACAACGGATCGTTGCTTTAGTCTCTTCTTTGATTTTGAGCTCCGACTCTGATGTACCATCCCAGTGAGCCATTACGAATCCACCTTTATTTTCGATAGCATCCTTAAACTCATCGTAGGTATTCACTTCCGTCGTGTAGTCCACTCTATGTTGCTTAGCTTTCGCTAATAAGTTATCCTGAATATCTACTAGTAACTGTACTGTGTGAGGTACAACACCTGCTATATCGATCGACTCCTTAGCTTTAGTATCTCTTCTTGCTACTTCTATAGTACCATTTTCTAGATCTCTCTTACCGAGTCCTAGTCTGATAGGTACCCCTTCCATCTCGTATTGAGCAAACTTAAATCCTGGACGCTTCTTAGCATCTTTATCGATTTTCACTCTTACACCTTGTGCTTCGAGTTCTTTTTTGAGTTGCTCAGCCTTTTCCATTATTTCTGGTAGTGGCTTTGGTATCGGTATGATCACTACTTGTGTAGGAGCCAACTTAGGAGGCAATACAAGCCCCTCGTCATCAGAGTGAGTCATGATAAGAGCACCGACAAGACGAGTAGATACTCCCCATGATGAAGCCCATACATATTGCTCTTTGTTATTCTCATCCATAAACTTCACATCAAATGCTCTCGCAAAATTCTGTGCTAGGAAGTGAGATGTACCTGCTTGCAATGCTTTACCATCTTGCATCAATGCTTCGATTGTATATGTTTCTTCCGCTCCTGCAAATCTCTCATTGGCTGTTTTAGAACCTTTGATCACCGGCATTGCCATGAAGTCTTCTGCAAATCTTGCATACACCTCATGTATCAACTTAGACTCCTCGATCGCTTCATCTCTAGTAGCATGAGCAGTATGCCCTTCTTGCCATAGAAACTCTGCAGTCCTGAGAAATGGTCTAGTCCTCAACTCCCAACGAACAACATTGGCCCATTGATTGATCAATAATGGTAAGTCTCTGTAAGACTGTATCCAATCTTTATATGTATTCCAGATAATGGTTTCACTCGTAGGTCTCACGATGAGTTCTTCTTCTAGCTTGGCGCTAGGATCTACGACTACTCCACTCCCATCTGGATTATTCATGAGTCTATGGTGAGTGACTACTGCACATTCTTTGGCAAATCCCTCTACGTGATCAGCCTCCTTACTCAAGAAACTCTTCGGTATGAATAATGGGAAGTATGCATTGACATGCCCAGTCTCCTTGAACCTCTTGTCCAACTGGTCTCTCATATTCTCCCATATTGCATAACCTAATGGCTTGATAACCATACAACCTCTGACAGCGCTATTGTCTGCTAGGCCTGCTTTCTTGACTATATCTAAGTACCACTGACTGTAGTTTTCTTCTCTTGATGTTATTTCTTTTGCCATACTTTTGATTTCCTAAAGGTGTTAGACAACTTACTTATTTGTTAAATAAATTGAAAGATGCCCAAAAATAGAACCATTAATCGATAGATTACGTCTATAATTATGAAAGTTTACATTAAACTTCGCATTATTTAACAAGTCAAAAGGTGACTTTTAAAACATCCTTAACTGTTTAACTACTTGTTTTTTAGTAAATTGCAGTATAGAAAGAAAGTATCATTGATTGAATTATAAATTATCGTTATGAAAAAAATACATTTTAAATTATCCGTATTGAGTTTAGCAATGCTGTTCATTGCCAACTTATCTTTCGCACAGTATGACGACCACTATTACGATCCTGATACTGAAAGCTCTACATCAAGCTATAATGATGATGACTATGAAGATAGTGACTATGCATACGAAGAGTATGATACGAACGAATCATTTGATGATGATTACTACCAAAACTATGATGAGTATGATAACAACTACTCAGCAAGAGTAAGAAGATTCAGAAGAACATCAGCATTCAGACCTGCATTTGCGTCAAGCTACTACAACCCATACTTTGTATACGGTGGTAATAGATGGAATAACCCGTACTATACTAACAGTTCGTTTGTATATGTAAGTTATGGCAACCCATACTTTGGGGTAACATACGGAAACCGTTGGACACAGTGGTACAACTTAGACAGAAGAAATAACTGGAGAAGAAATAACTTCAACTCTGGCTGGGGTAACCCTTACTGGGGATACACTACAAGTTATGGTAACTCTGGATTTGCAAATGGTGCTTACGGTGCTAATGGATGTCCTGGATACATCGGCGGTGGCAATAACGTTGTGATCAACAACAACTTTGCTAACACGAACAGTAACGGATCATACTACGGTAGCAGAAGCTCTGGTGGTAAAATAAACTCTACAAGAGGAGATAGAAATAGAAACAATGCTAGAACAACAACTGGTAGTAGAAATAGAACTGTTCAAAATGTGTCTAACAGATCGACATCAAAATTGAGCGACCGATCTAGATCAACTACGAGGACATCGAAAGCATCAACTAGATCTAACGTAACCACAAGACCTAACACATCAACAAGGTCTAACGTAACGAATAGAAGAAACAATGCTAACATCTCTTCTCCGAGAAATTCTAACTCAACAACTAGAAAGTCTACTCCTAATACGACTAGATCGTCTAGAGCAACATCTAATACTAGATCAACTAGATCTAATATGTCTAGAGCAAAGTCATCTTCTTCTAGGACTACAACTCCAAGCAGAAGCAGTACAAGATCAAGTTCAACTAGATCGAGCTCTCCTTCGAGAAGTTCATTTAACAAGTCTAGTAGATCTTCAACTAGATCAAGTTCACCTTCTAGATCTTCTTCAAGATCGTCGTCGAGGTCTAGCAGCAGATCTTCTTCTAGAAGAGGAGGCAAATAAGATCAATCACAATAATAGATAAATACCAAGGCGGATGTTGACATTTCAATATCCGCTTTTTTTATAAAAATAATTGAACTACGAATACATAATAAGAACTACTTGTATTGTCTAGCTCCATATAGTATTGCATTAAATACTTATTATTGAAAAAAACTAACCGTTATGAAACAACTTCTTTCCATATCCCTATTCTTACTACTGGGTCTATCCGCCAAAGGACAGCTTGCTGAAGATGCATTGAGACTCAGTACTCTCAAGTCTTCGTTATCTACCGCTAGGACAGCATCCGTAGCTGGTGCTTTCGGAGCAATGGGTGAAGACTTCGGTGTATTAGGTATCAACCCTGCTGGTCTGGCATCATACTATGAGTCAGAATTCAGTATAAGCCCATCACTTAACTTTAATGAAAGTAATGCTAGTCTGGTAAGTAATTCTAATTCTACGTCTAAACAAAGCTTTGGACTAGGTAATATTGGTGTAGTATTCGCAAAGCAACCGATGGCATCCTCTTGGTCAAGCTCCAACTTCGCAATCGGTGTCAATAAGCAAAATATATTCTCTCAGAGTTTTTTATATCAAGGATCGACTCCAACATCTATCGTTGATAGATTTGCACAAGTAGCTGACGGTAAGACCCTAGGTGAGTTGGGTGATTTTGAGGATGGTCTTGCTTATGATGCTTTTGCATTTTCAAGTTATGACTCTTTATCAAACACTTATACTACCGATTTTGATAACTATAACGGCAATGTCAACAAAAGACAATCTGTAACAAGAAATGGTAAAATCAATGAATTGACTCTAGCTTGGGCTGGAAGTCTGGATAAAAAGATTTCATTCGGTGTATCAGTAGGTATCCCATTAGTATCTTTTGAGACCACTAAAGTCTATACCGAAAATGACCCAGATAGTGAGATTGATTTCTTTGATCAATTATCATTCACAGAGTATGTAAGTACAAGTGGTGCTGGAGTCAACTTTAAGATAGGTAGTACATATACTGGTCTGCAGAACTTTAGATTTGGACTAGCCGTCCACTCCCCCAACTGGTACAGTCTAACTGATGATTTTGAAAATAGCTTGAGTTATACATTTACAGATGCTGATGGCCCAGAAGTAAATGAAGCAATGTCTCCACGTGGTCAATTTAACTATAGACTCCGTACTCCATGGAAGTACATCGCTAGTGCTGGAGGATTATTTAAGGTAGGCGATGTTAGAGGATTTGTAAATGCAGACTTTGAGTTTGTTGACTACGGTAGTAGTGCATTCAACCTTACTTCTAGTGACTTAAGTGGGCCTGCCGATGCAGAATATCAAGAAGTAGTCAACGCTGATATCACGGATCAATTTCAGAGAGTGATGAATATTAGATTAGGCTCAGAGCTGGGGTATAAAATATGGAGATTTAGAGCTGGTGTTGCTCTTGATGCTACTCCGTATAATAACGCTACAGCAGAGTCTAACACTACGATAGGACTAGGATTGGGAATCAAAAAGAGATCATTTGCATTTGACTTAGCTTTCCAAGCACTCAGCTCAGAGGAGTCATACAGTCCGTATAGATTAACAGATGAAAGCCAAAATCCAGTAGTTAATATTGAGAGTTCGATATACAATATGACTGGCACCTTTGGATTTAGATTCTAGAATATAGGTAATAGATAAGCTATTCAA
>CALDEO010000062.1 GCA_937942465.1 uncultured Saprospiraceae bacterium | reverse complement strand
GATTGGTACTACATATTATGCCCACTCATAGGCCTGATCTATGCCATAGTATTATATTATAAAAACAAAACGCTTGGTGAGCAAAAGGCTTGGTTGCCTTACGTGCTGGCCATGTTAAGAGGTACTGCGATCGCATTGATCGTATTCTTACTGTTAGATCCATTTATCCGATCTGTATTTCAGGACCAAAAAAATCCTATTGTAGTTGTCCTCGATGACCAGTCCAACTCTATCGGTCTATCATCAAATGCAGACTCTCTAGCGGCATATGAGACCCGTATTTCATCGCTTAACGCAAATCTTTCTAAGCTCTATGATGTCAAGTATCATAAGTTTGGATCGAAGGTAGCGGACACCGCAGCTGACAGCTTAGAAGCGAGGACAAGTAATCTTGATCAGGCACTACAATATGTCAAGGACAACTATGCCGACCAAAACCTAGGAGCAGTAATCCTCAGCTCTGACGGTATATACAATGAAGGTAAGAACCCGATATACGGCAACTATAACATCAAGACGCCGATCTATACGATCGCTCGTGGTGACACTACCCTACGTAAAGATCTCTGGGTGAAAAATGTTTTTCACAATCAGATCGCTTATCTAGGTGATAAAGTGTCTATCCAAGTAGATATCCAAGCGAGTAACTGCGTCAGTCAGTCTAGTAAGCTATCGATATCTAAGATCAGCGGTGGCAAGGCCAATACCCTGAACCGTGAGAATATTAATATCAAAAGCAATAACTACTTTAAGACTTTTACTTTTGAGATTGATATCAAACAACCAGGTATCAATCAGTACCGAGTGGCTCTTAATAAGGTCGCTGGAGAGGATATATTGGATAATAACTATAAGGACTTCTACATCGAAGTACTCGATGCAAGACAACAGATCCTGATCGTAGCACATGCTCCCAATCCAGATATCTCAGCGGTGAGGAGTATGCTTTCGCAAAATAAAAACTATGAGCTTGACCTTACATATGCAAGCAATACAAATATTAATGTCAAGGATTACGACTTCGTAATACTACACGATGTGCCGAGTGCTAAGTACCCGATCCAATCAGTAATCAATGACATCAAGAGTAAGAAAATACCGTCCTTGTATATCGTTGGTCAACAGACCGACTTAGCAATGTTCAACAACAATCAGTCAACAGTCAATATCAAAGCAAGCCAGAAACTGAGTAATAAAGTACAAGCGACTGTCAACTCTGGGTTTACCTTATTCAAGTTGTCTGATAATCTAAAACAGAACATAGGATCGTATCCTCCGATCACATCTATCTTTGCGGAGTTTGACTTAGGTCCAAAAACCTACGTTGCCTTAAATCAAAAGGTGGGTGATATAAAAACAGACTATCCTCTCCTTGCATTCAGCGAAAACAGTGGCCAACGTACTGGTGTATTGACTGCAGAAGGGATCTGGAGATGGAAACTATTTAACTATGTACAGACTCAAAACTACGATGTCATCAAAGAACTATTGATGCAGTCGGTGCAGTACTTAAGTGTGAAAGAGGATAAACGAAAATTCCGGACACGGACCAATAAGAAATTATATAAAGAGAATGAGTCCGTATATTTCGAGGCACAACTATTCAATGCTAACTACGAATCAATCAATGAGGCAGAGGTAAGCATAGACATCGAGAATGAAAACAAAGAGACATTCTCATATACGATGAGTCGTACCAATGACTACTACACTCTACCGGTAAGTGGTCTCAATGCAGGCAGTTACACTTTCAAATCTCAGACCAATAGTAATGGCACTGTGCTTAAGGATAAAGGGAAATTTACAATACAGTCCATCGATCTAGAATCATATGATCTGACGGCGAGGCATAATATACTTAATCAGCTATCTACACAGTCTGATGGAGCACTATTCTACCCTTCTCAAATATCAACTCTTGAGAATATACTGACTAGCGAAAACAAGTTAAAACCTGTATTGTACGAATCTACTAAGACCAACTCCCTGCTCAACCTCTGGTGGATACTCGGGATAGCAATCTTGTTACTTGCCGTAGAGTGGTTTGTTAGACGATTTATTGGGTCTTATTAATACATTTTGTACCGTCTATTTGATTTCCAAAGTTGGTTATAAAAGCTAATGACTGTTACCTAAGTCAGGTAATTAGTTACTTATATTTCTGATGCTCTTCCTAATCCATACAAATTGACATCTAGCGCAATTTTATATTCTATAAAGTAGGTAAACCTTCTAAAACCGCGTTCGATTGAGTGATGTGACTGTATTATATTGCGATCATTATTTAACGAAAAATTCGGACGATCATGGTATTCTTTTCATTAGCTAC
This sequence comes from uncultured Saprospiraceae bacterium, assembly GCA_937942465.1. Lineage (GTDB taxonomy): Bacteria > Bacteroidota > Bacteroidia > Chitinophagales > Saprospiraceae > JAHDGW01. The sequence goes on along the minus strand of CALDEO010000062.1, from coordinate 6,228 downwards.
TAATACAACATTCAAGACAATACGTTATCTATTGCTAACATGCTCCATACTATGTATCGGAAGTGTTGGTATAAAAGCACAAGCTCTAGAGATCGATCTCAGTCATGGTTTTCATGCTAATACCAATAAATTCTATCATAGTAGCTCTGTTGAGACTATATATCAATCATCGACAGCAGGATACAATTACTATCTCGGGCTCACCCATAGTTTTAACAAACATTTCAGCTTACGTACTGAGATCGGATATACAAGTACCAAGACCCTATTTACTATAGCATATGACTACACAGAAGGGTCTGTCGATCAACGTGAGTTCTTTTCGAGTTACTTGTACAATCAGAAAATACACTTAGGTATATTACCAGAACTAAGAGCATCTAAAGGTCTTGTGACGGCCTACCTCAACGGTGGCATACTGTATACGACAGATATATATAGTCACCTCGCAAGCGTAAATGAAGACCGTGTACATACAACAGATCCTATTGCACTCGCTTGTAACGGAGGGGTGATCATAGCAGGTAGTCGAATCGGAGCGAAACTAAATATCGGCTATACGCGATATGGTGAAACTGAAATCCTTGGTATTTTCAAACCTACGGTTTCATTCAGACATATCAACTTTGGTTTTGGAGTTGTTTATAAAATTGGTAAGTCATAAAGCATAAATGCATTATGCATCGCAGCAATATTTAAAGCTACAGCTCAAGCACATTATTAATAGATCCTACACATAAAAAAAGCGGCCATCTCGACAAACGAGATGGACCGCTAAATATATACTGGGTTGTATAATTTACAATTAACTTATCTTCCGCCATTCAAGACATCTTGCAGCTCTTCTAACTCATCCCACTTACCTTGGTGAGCAAGACCTGCTTGCTTAGGCCATGTGCCTGGATCAGCCAATTTAAAACGCTTACCGGCGTCATCAAGTATTTTCTGCAATCTACTAGTATTTGCTTCCGATAATGCTTTCCAAGTCTTGATACCATCATCATGCAATAGAGACTCAATCTTCGGTCCTATTCCTTCTACAGCTTTAAGATCATCTTGCTTCCATCTTTTCAGGATTTTCAGCTTTATCATGATTTTTTCTACTTTAGAATCTGTCAATCCAGGCTTACCTGATTTTCCAGAATCCAATTGCTTCTGCATATCTATCAAGTCCATCCACTTAGCTGTGCTTGCAAGCTTAGCTTGAGCAGACCAAGAAGAAGGATCAATAATTCTATACTTATCTCCGTATGTACCTAGGATTCCTTTTAGATCTGCTGGAGTTTTGGCAGCTAGTGCTGACCAAGTATTAACTCCTTTGGACTTAAGTACTTCATCCATTTTGGGTCCGATACCTTCTACTACTTGTAGGTTGTCTGCTTTTAATGCTGCAAACTTATCATCACTTATTGCTCCAGTGTTGCTCGCAGGAGCTGGAGTCGGCACTGCAACTGGTGTTGCCGCGATGCTGTTAGTAACAACAGGTGCAGGTGGTGCTTTAGGTGTATGCTTTTGATTTGAAAACTTTTTAGTGTTTTCAGATTTAGTAACTCTACCTCTTGCTTCTCTAAGTTGACCTTTTAGACTAGATATTTGACTTTCAAAGTCAGCTCTACCTGCTCTACATTTTTTAAGATCTTCCTCTAGTTTTGCTATTCTCTTGTTAGCCGCATTTAAGTCTGATGTCTTTTTTTCATACATAGCCTTGTACCTTCTGTACCTAGCCCATATAAGCCATCCTAATAATAATCCAAGTAAGAATGGTAAGATCCAATACAGCCACCAACAGCCGCAGATATCGTTAAATATTGATAATGTCATTTTAATTTCTTTTTAATTATTGATTTGAAGTTCTGTTCTTCTATTCTCGGCACGACCTTTAGAAGTATCGTTAGATGCAACGGGTACATCTTCACCTTTAGAACTAACAGATATTTTATTGGAGCTTACCCCCTTTGCTACAAGCACTTGCTTGATAATATTTGCTCTTGACAGACCTAACCTTTGGTTGTCAGTGGCATCTCCCATTGAGTCAGTATGACCAGTAAGTGTGATTCTCTCGCCTGAGGCTTTAACTCGTTCAGCGACCTCAGCTAGGTATGTATCAACATCGCCAGCATTCAATCTTTGGGTAGAGTTATAAGGGAAATAAATCAAAGTACGATCAGCAGTTTGTTTAACATTTTTGGTATTTCGTACCATGGCAAACGTTGCTGACTCAAATCGTGTTTTTCTGTTATCAGATCCTTCGTTGACTAGACGTGAGGCTAGCTGTACATATTTAGGATTGACATCACTGAATGAAGACTTCATGATACTGTCAGCACGTGCCATTCCGAGGTTTTCAAAAGAAGAGTTATTAACTTCGTCTTTGCGGTATTGACCTGTGATAAGTAAATTGTTAGTCTCAGAGGCTCTTGATTTGTAAGAATCTCTTAGGCCATTCCATCCCTCTCCGTATATAGGGGATTTATCTGACCAATTAAATAGTAGTGGACCTGTCTTTGCTGCTACTCTTACCTCTTCTGTGATGGGGGCTTTCTCTTGTATTGCTGCAGTCTCTGTTTTATCTTCAGAAACATCGGGACAACACTTTTTAGAAAGCTGCCAAAACCATACTCCTACTAAGCACCAAATAACAAGTACGAGAAAGATTAAAAATGATCTCATATTTGTGATTGGTTTGTTTTGTGAAAATTCAAGTTTAAGTTAATCATTTATATTTTGTTATAAAAGCGATTAATAAAATTACATAATACTCTATTAACCTTTTAGTTAAAGTAAGTACTGCGATATACCGGCAATACAATATTTCAGTATTATTGTGATGAAGACTTCACTTTTGTGACGTAGAAAAGATTAAATGGGTACATAATATCGATCATGCGGGGTGGCACATTTTTCAAAGAAATACCTTCTTTTAGGATTTTGATATTCCTGATACTAGGAATAATCATAGCAGATAGTATACGTGACACCGATGGCCTATCGATGCACTTAGTTCTAATACTCATTATCGTTGCACTTATTACACTTGCCAGACTATACTCTTATAACAATCTATTTTTCAGCACTTTAAGCAATACTTCTATCATTATTTTTGGCTACCTAATATGTACCATATCACTACCTGAATACGATAATAGCCATTACCTCAACCATGATAAAGAGCACCTTACAGCTATTGCTGAAATCATCGAAGAACCCAAACCAGGGAAGAGTTTGAGGACTGTGTTAAATATTAAAAAAAGTAAATATAATGATGGCGAATGGTATAAATCTAGTGGTGATTTACTGGTTTATCTCCCAATAGACAGCACTACAAGCACCTTAAAAGCAGGAGATAAGATCCTTATTGATAGCAAATTACATGCTTTACAACCCAATCAAAATCCTTTAGCATTTGACTATAAATCGTATTTATATTACAAAGGGATCCGATATCAGTCATTTATCAGATCAGATGATTGGTCATACATCGGCCACCCAGAGCAATACTCTATAACCACGGTCGCTAGGTCAATGCGTCAAAAATGTGCCAGTATTCTTGCTCAACATATAAAAGACACTGACAATCTAGCCATCGCATCGGCTATGCTACTTGGCCTCAGAAACAACTTAAGCGAGGAAATATACCAGGCATATACTGATACTGGAGCCGTACATGTATTGGCAGTATCGGGTCTACATGTAGGATATATCAACGCTATTTTGTTATTCATCTTATCGTTATTTCTAAAAGGTAGCAAGACTGCCGAATATATCAGAGCCATATTAATCATAATAGGTATCTGGCTTTTCGCATTAATAACGGGTGCCGCCCCTGCAGTGCTCAGAGCAGCAACTATGTTCTCTATGTTGACTGTCGGGATTGTCATATTTAAAAAATACAACATATATAACATCTTAGCAGGATCTGCTATAGCACTTTTAATTTTCGATCCTCACTTATTATTTCAAGGAAGTTTTCAGTTTTCATACTTAGCTTTATTCAGCATATTATACTGGCAACCTAAGTTGAGTAAAGTCTTCTACGTTAAAAACAAATATATCAAGTACATCATAAATCTACTACTCGTAGCCGTAGCTGCACAAGTGCTTGTATTCCCAGTAACTATCCTATATTTTCACAAATTTGCATCTTCTTTTTTAATCAGTGGTATCGTCGCCATAATACTTGCGGCAGGAGTGATCTGGGGTGGATTGGCCTTGATAGCAGCACATTACCTCGATCTAGTGGCTAATGCGCTGGGATTTAGTTTGAGTTATGTAGTAGATTTCATTGCCTACACATTAGACAGCATATTGAGTCTATTTATCTATCTCATCAAATGCATACAATCCTTACCATATAGCAACATTGATAAAATCTGGATCGAACCATACGAGATGATGCTTATATATGTCATTTTAGGTTTGGTCATGTTCTGGATTAGCTTTGGTATTAATAGAGCATTGCATCTCATGATGATTGTACTCCTCATCCTTATCGGTGGCAGGATTAAAAGGACTGTAAGTATCAAGTCACAAGCACAGATCATCTGCTATGACGTACAGAAAGAAATGGCTGTAGACTTTATAAATGGGAATAGCGCCTATACCCTCTCAACGATCGATGGCGATCATAAAATATTACGATTTGCCAGGGACAACTATAGAATGCATCTTGGAGTAACTGAATTTAAAGCGATCAATAACACCGATATCAATAATGTAGATTTCATCAAATCAGGTGGTATTATTCAATTTCTAGAAAAGACTATTGCAATCGCTCATGATACCTTGACAGACTGGCAATACCTAGATACGATCGACCTCCTGCTCATTGGAGATATCAATCAATACAAACTTGCTAAACAGATAAGTAATAAGAAGATCAATCATATAGTAATTAATCATAATATGAATTCCTATAAAATCAGACATGTTAAGTCCCTACTTGACAGTATATATGATAACGTCCATTATGTCGGTGATCAAGCTTTCAAACTAAACGTGCAACAATGAACCAACCAATAAAATCTTACTTTTTTTATTCTAAAAATGAGAAACGTGGTCTCTTGTTGCTCCTTATACTATTGCTTATAATGATCATATACTGGACTTCTGTGGCTAAGGCAACTGCAATAGAACAGACTATCATAGACCCAAAAGTGACAGAAATGCTCTGCATAATAGAAAATAACAAAACAATCGCAGCGCAACAAAAAATCTACAGAGCTAAACTAAGACAACAGGAGTATGAAAATAAATACAAAAATAAATGGCCTAAGAAAAAGGCTCAGAGGCAATCACATAAAAGAGTAACAAATAAGCCCTTGACCATTAGCACTAAGTTTGATCCTAATGTAGTAACCGATTCATTGTTAACTCAACTTGGTCTGCCACCAAAAGCAATATCTACTTGGTTAAAGTTCACCGCAAAAGGAGGAACATTTAGAAGCCCTAAGGACTTGTCCAAGCTATATAACTTGTCATCGGCTCATTACGAACAGGTATATCCATTTATTGATATTCCTGAAAAGGAAAAAGAAAAATCTCAACCTACATACGCCGACAATAAAAAGGAAAAAAACGACCACAAAACAAAAGCAGGCATTATCAGTCTCATAGATCTGAATACAGCAACCGCTGATGATTTACTACCTATATATGGCATAGGGCAGGCAACATCAAGGAGAATAATTGAATACCGTGATAATCTAGGAGGGTTCTCTGATATTAATCAAGTTGCCAAAATATGGGGCATTGCAGATTCGACTTATCAGCAGATTGCACAAAGTGTAATCATCACGGGAGAAACAACCAAGACCATTAACATCAATACAGCAGATCTAAAAACACTTAAGAATCACCCTCTAATCGACTACAAACTGGCAAAGTCAATATACAACTACCGCAAGCAACATGGTCGTTACTATGAGTGGAATGACCTCACCAAACTACATCTCATGAAAGATCATGAAGATCTAGAACCTTACATAAAATACTAAAAACCAATAAAATAAATATATCAGATATATCTTATATCAAATAACTTAGGCGCTATACTTAGCTACAAACTCTTTCATCTCATCAACCATATCAGGTGATCCGATGACGATTGTAGCTTTTTGGTGTATATCTGTAACTTCTAAATCTAATATTCGCTCCAGCTGACAATTGATCGCTTTACCTCCTGCTTGCTCTATGATCATCGCCATAGGGTTACATTCATACAACAATCTC
>CALDEO010000061.1 GCA_937942465.1 uncultured Saprospiraceae bacterium | reverse complement strand
ACTATGATGGTGATCATGATAGATGACATGAAAATAATTGTATTCTTATTACTCACATTCCTACCTATAACGTAAGTCGATATGGTACCGATCCAAAAGATAAATGTGAAAGGGTTAACGGTATTTACAAGAAAGCCTTTTAACCAAAATCCAGAAAAACTCTTAATAGACATTTTCTTCTTTTCAGTGTTAAACTTCATCTCTTTGAGATAAGCCGATATGCCGAAAATAATCAAAACCAAACCACCGGTAATACCCAAATACAGTTTGAAGGACTCACTCTCTACTACATTGGCCAACCGCTGAACAAATATATAAGTCAATGTGATGATGATAATGTCACTCACCCAGACACCTGAAGTCACTGCCAGACCTTCTCGAGTACCATGCTGCAATGTTGCTTGCGTAACGGCAATAAATATCGGACCCATAAGAATGGCTAGTGTAAGACCGAAAAGTATACCTTCTAATACGAATTGCATGTAGCTAATGTAGTCAAATAATGGGGTATTGATCATATAACAATTGTCAATACACGGATATTAGAGTTTATGTCGAGAGACTTTAGTCAGATGGTAAGTCACCTAATGCCCGTCTTGCTTTATCCATTTCTGGGTCTAGTGATATCGCGGCATTATAGTCAGACTTTGCAGCAGTTAGCTTGTTTTTCATTTGATTGGCTAGACCTCTGTAGAAGTATCCATTGGCATTTTTAGGATCTACACCGACCAGAATATTAAACTCCTCGTATGCTCTATCTAGACTATCCATCTCTAGGTACAATATACCTTTATTGAGATATGCTGTTGCGTAGCTTTTATCAATAAGGTTTATTTCTCGGTACTCATTGATGGCATCCATCATTTTATCATTATTCTGTAGATAGTATGCTTTATGGTGTTTTGCCTCTACCGATTGAGGATTTGCATTGATGGCTGCATCGTAATATTGTAATGCTTTTTTGTCGTTTTGATTTTCATAAAGACTACCGATATATAACCATGCATCGATAAGCTCAGGATCGTTTTCTACTGCCGTCTGGAATGAGCCGATCGCTCTCGTCGTATCACCTTGCTCTGCAAAGTTGAGTCCCAACATGAAATATGCTTCCGCATTCTGAGCATCCAATGCGAGTATATTATTGACAGTCCGTATGGAGCCACTATGGTCTTTTAGGATCAACTGAGTCTCTGATAACTTGAGTAATGTCGGTATCCTTTCTGGAAAACGATCACCTGCCTGCTCCATGATCAATAGTGCTTGACGTGACTTGTAATAATCCATAAATACATCAGATAACGTATGGAAGTACTCTGGCTTTAAAGAATCAATACTTATGGCATTTTTAAGATCTACTACCGCCTCAGCATAGCTACCTTTCTGTGCTAGTAAGGCTGCTCTTTGATACAACAGTCCATCGTCGCCAGACTTGGCATTGACTAGATCGTTGAGCTCATCTAGTGCAGTATCGCCAGAGCTCAGTTGTTGAGGTTTATCTTGCTTGCAAGCGAATAAAAATACCGAAGCAAGCAATATTAACTGAATGTATCTCATAGTTATAGGATCTGATTAATCTAACACAAAATTAGAAATAGTATCAACAAGCTTGTATGATGTCATGAAAATCATCCATAACAATTGCTTAAGTTGGAGTTAATACGACTTTCGTCGAATGAATTTAGCCGTCATTGGCATATTTTATGCGATATAACGACTAAAGATATCATGTGAGTCGCTAAAGTTAGAACTTTAGATAATATTTGCACTGTCTTAGACGTAATAGAACATTATTGTGGTGATACTTCACCATATCCATCCTGAGGATCAATAAATAAGTCTACTACTACACGGAAAGAAATACTATGAAAACTTGGCAAATAATATTGATATGCTTTTTTTGCACCAGTCTACAAGCTCAGAAAGGCTGGGAAGTAGGAGGGTGGTTAGGCACAAGTCAATACTACGGAGACCTCAATGATAAAATCAATCTCTCCGACCTCGGCGTTGCAGGAGGAGCACTAGCAAGGTTTAACTTTAACAACAGAATATCTGTAAGAGGAGGACTGTCTTATGCAAGATTATCTGCAGAGGATGCCAATAGTGATAACAACTTTAATCGTAATCGTAACTTAAGCTTTAAATCATCTGTAATGGATGCATCAGGGGCTTTAGAATTCAATTTTTTCCCATATACACATGGGTCCAATGATGAGTTCTATACACCGTATATATTTGCCGGGATGTCTTTATTTAGATTTAACCCAATGGCTGAGCTTGACGGTGAGACCTATGAACTACAACCACTCGGTACAGAAGGTCAACCTCTAGGTAGTGAGTATAGTCGTGTCAATGGCGGTTGGTTGCTAGGAGGAGGATTCAAATGGGATATCAACTATGACTGGAGTATCAATATCGAGCTATCTTATAGAAGCCTATGGACTGACTACCTTGATGATGTGAGTACGGTGTTTCCAGATCTTGATAATCTAGAGTCTCAACGAGGTGCCACAGCGGCAAGTTTATCCAATCGTGCTCTCTTAGATGGTATCGCTGAAGAAGGCAGACAACGTGGTGATAGTACTCGTAATGATCAGTATGTCTTTGTAGGCGTCGGTGTTATGAAATACTTTGGTAGGTTAGAATGCCCTAAAATTAGTGATGTTAGATAAGATTTAATATGACATCTGTTATCATACATTTACAAGCAAGATCTCGAGGTTTCCATCTAATAACTCAAGAGGTGCTGTCTCAGATCGGTACATTACCTAAGTCCGGATTGTTACATTTATTTTTGCAACATACGTCTGCTGGAATAACAATTAGTGAGAATGCTGATCCCGACGTAAGAGTAGACTTTGAGTCTATATTCAATCAATTAGTACCTGAAAACTTACCCTTTCTAGTGCATACACTTGAGGGGCCTGATGATATGCCAGCTCATATCAAATCTAGCCTTGTAGGAGTATCATTGAGTATCCCGATTATTGATCATCAACTAGCCCTAGGCACGTGGCAAGGTATCTATCTTTGTGAATTTAGAAATCACGGTGGTAGTCGTAAGTTGGTGGTGAGTGTGATGGGGTGATAACTGCGATGCTGAATGTACCAACTAGCATCTTTCATCAAGAATATAATTACTTGATTAATCCGATGCCTCCAGAGAGTCATAACATTAGGGTGATAACATCGACACCATTGGTCATCGACAATCGTATGAAGCCTTAAATGATTGTAGAATTACGCTGGCTTCCCATGTTTAACTCTGAAATATTGCAACTCACAACATATCTTCGTTCCTTTGCGGCTTAATATAATGTCTAGAGATGATTAAGATAAGTTTTCCTGATGGGAATGTAAGAGAATACGAAGCTGGAACAACAGCTATGGAAGTTGCAAAATCAATAAGCGAAGGTCTCGCTCGTAATGTACTTGCTGCCACCATCAACGGTGAAGTATGGGA
>CALDEO010000060.1 GCA_937942465.1 uncultured Saprospiraceae bacterium | reverse complement strand
TAACTTTATCGGAGATACTCCAGATGGCAGATTTAATAAAATTTGCGAAAGCGAGTCCTCCAGAAGATATACATACTCAATATATGGCTCACGCCAAGACATTTGTAAATGACACTAAATCTGTGATCCGTAAGGAAGCTTAATATGCTGGGTAATATGACAAACATATCATTTCAGAGTCCTGAGTTCTTGCTATTGCTACTTGCAATACCTGCTATCATCGCGTGGCATATTTGGCGAAAGCCTGATAGAGAAGTCAAGATGGCCGTACCTGATCTTGCGAGCACCTCATCAAGTGGTCTACTGGGGTATACCCAATATATCATGCCCCTGCTGAGAGCGATCTCATTCATATTGTTGGTATGTGCATTGGCTAGGCCACAACAGACGCTTAAAGAAGAAGAAATAACAGCAGAAGGGATCGACATCATGATCGCTATGGATGTATCCACGAGTATGCTTGCAGAGGACTTCAGTCCAAATAGAATAGAAGTAAGTAAAGCACTCGGGCAGGAATTTATATTGAAGCGTCCGTATGATCGGATCGGTCTTGTAGTATTTGCAGGAGAAGCATATACGCAGTCTCCACTCACAACTGACCATCAGATCGTCAATAACCTCCTGAGTCAACTACGATGTGGAGTACTCAAGGATGGTACCGCGATCGGTATGGGACTATCGTCTGCAGTCAATAGATTGAAAGATAGTGAGAGCAATAGTCGGATCATCGTATTGCTCACCGATGGTGTCAATAATGAAGGATATATCGATCCATATCAAGCGTCTAATATCGCTAAAGAACTCGGTATAAAAGTATACACAATAGGTATCGGTAGCAATGGTCTAGCGAAGTCAGGTCAGCAAGGAGGATTTTTCAGATCTAGACGATCTCGGGTCGAACTAGACGAAGCACTACTCCAACATATAGCCGTCGAAACAGGAGGTAAGTACTACCGAGCTCAGACTGCCGAAGATCTACAAACAGTATACAACGAAATCGATCAACTAGAAAAAACAAAGATAGAAGTCAATGTCATGAAGCGTTACACCGAAGAATATCGCGGTCTGCTACTATGGGCATTGATCTTGCTAGGAATAGAATTTATATTACGTCACACTTTTTTAAGATCCATCGTATAGTCGCCACATGTTTCAATTTGAATACATATCATATTTATACTTTTTGGGGCTGGTGCCAATCCTGATTATCGTATTTTTCATCTCGCAGCAGATGATCAAGTCTCGCATGAATAAACTTGGCGATCAGAGTCTCATCAAACGACTCATGGAAGGTTATAGTCCAAGTAATAACAGACTGAAGTTTGCATTGCTACTGACTGCATTCATAGTCTTATGTGTGGCTTGGGCCAATCCTCAGTGGGGATACCGCAACGATGTCATGAAAGCAAAAAGCTCTGAAGTGTTCATAGCCTTGGATATATCCAATAGTATGGAGGCTGAGGATATATCACCGAGTAGATTGGAGCGATCCAAGAGATTTGTACAGAAGTTACTTACGGAGCTCAAAGGTGATAAAGTGGGTCTTATCTTGTTTGCAGGTCAGGCATATCTGCAAGTACCGATCACTAATGACCTTGCGGCAGTAGAGCTATTTGTACGATCGGCAGGACCACAGCTAGCAGGTACACAAGGAACCAACATTGCCGAGGCAATCAACTTTGCCCTAGAGTCTTACTCTGAGGAAGAACAGTTTAAACGAGCACTGATCATCATCACCGATGGCGAAAATCATGATGCCTTAGCACTAGAAACTGCCAAAGAAGCCGTAGAAAAAGGGATCATCATACATGCAGTAGGTGTAGGGTCTAGTGATGGAGGATATATACCGATGGTAGAACGTGGTATCAGATCATACAAAAAAGATAAGCAGGGCAATCCTGTAAAGACGAAGTTAAATCCACAATTGATAAAGGATCTTGCAGCAGCAGGCTCAGGAGAATCCTACCTACTAGATGACGATGAGGCCGTGATCAAGAGTCTATCTAGTGAGATTGATAAAATGGAAAAAAGAGAAACCGAACAACAGATATTCTCAGAATACAATAGCTACTTTCAGTACTTCTTATTCTTGGGTATTGTATTGTTATTGATTGAGTATTTGATATCGTTTAAAACTATCGGTAGTGGATTCAAAAAATGGTTTGGATAATTGAACAAAGTAAATGACTAAGCTAAAAAACATATTAAAAATCCAATCTTTGCTCTGTTGCATCATCATGCTATGCTCAATACATAGTCATGCGCAATCGCAACACAAGCAACTACGCCAGGGTGATGCCGCATACCAAAAGAATAACTTTACGGAATCTGAGGAAGCATATCGTAAAGCTTTAGAAATAAGCCGATCACCTAAAGGAAACTTTAACCTAGGTAACAGTCTATATCAGCAAGGTCGATATGAAGAAGCGATAGAAGCATACCAAGATGCGACCGTAGGTCTCAACGATAATATCGCCAAAAGTGAAGCATTTTTTAATCTAGGGAATGCTGCTTTTCAAAATGAGGACATCAAGACTAGCGTCGATGCATATAAGGAAGCGCTAAGACTCAACCCTACTGACGACGAGATCAGATCTAACTTATTCTCAGCGATGTACATGAAAAAAGTCATGGAACAGCAGCAACAAGAGCAAGAACCTCAAGATCAAGAGGAATCGGAAGACCAAGAAGAGTCCGAAGATCAAGAAGAATCTGAGGATCAAGAGCAGCAAGATCAAGAAGAATCTGACGAGCAGGAGGAGTCAGAAGACCAAGAGCAATCTGACGAAGAAAAAGAACAAGAGGAAAAGGAAAATGAGGAGCAACAAGAACAACAAGACAGCCTCAACGAGTCGCAGAGCAGCGAACTAGATAGCCTATCACAAGCGCAACTAGATAGTCTCATGCAGATACAAGTATCTAAAGAAGAAGCACTACGTCTACTGCAGATTGCTGAGAAAGAAGAGAAAAAAGTACAAGAAAAACTCGTCCGTAAGAAAAGCAATGCTAAACGACCTGATAAGGATTGGTAGCTTTAGCTTAGTTATCGGTTACTAGTTTATATAGTTATTAGTCTAGTCGGGATATAAGCTTACACCAATCTGTATTAATTAAGTCTTAATCCCT
>CALDEO010000059.1 GCA_937942465.1 uncultured Saprospiraceae bacterium | reverse complement strand
TCTTTCATTGATCATTTGGACTCCTGCCACCCATCGGTATACTCGTTCCATAGTAGAGAGATCTTCCATTTTATAGGTCGCCTCTAGTAGGTTGTCATAGCTATGGTGAGATACGGTCCGCTCAAAGTTGGGAGCCAAGTCGAGATAACGATTATTGATAAATAGGGTACTTACCCCCAGGAACATTATAATCAAACTTGCATAGGCTGCAGGTCGTACCCATCGCATACGGATTATAAAATATGCTCCGATCATGATGAATACACAAGCATGAGCCGCCCGGGTATATGTAAGGTATGTAGCTAGTAGGATGTATAGGATCGTAACTCCAGTCACTAGCGCTACGAATATCCGCGTCTGCTTGCGAGCATCTACCCATAGCGTCCACAAGTAAGGTAGGAATACTACCAATAGTGCAGCATAGTTGACGTGGTTACGATAGATCGGAGATCCAGCTTTATTGATCCCATCAAAACTAAAACCCAACCCAGCATGTCGTACGACTACATAAGTAACGGATATGGTCAATGCTATTGCAAATAATGCTCTCCACTTCACAAACCAACTACGATCCTTAAGTATGAATACCGCCATGAAATAACAAGGGACGAGATACCATATTTTAGCGAGGAGGTACTTAAATGAAATAATTTGATTTTGAGAAGTCACTGCAGTAAAGAAAATCCAGAATACATGCAATAATAGCATGATGGTTATTGGGTTTCTTAGGTATGACTTCGGTATTTTTTTGATAGAAAAGATACCGAGTACCAGTCCTATACCGGTCAGCAATAGCATCAGGGGCTCTGTCGGTAGATCGGTGCCGAGACCACTAGGTAAGTATATCTCTATAGAAAATGGGATCGTCATAAAAAACAACAAATACACCCAGCTAAATCGATAAATACTCACCAATGCAAGTACCATACCTAGAGGTACGATCATCAGTGCTATCTGATCTAGCAATATGCTACCAGCTATGCATAGGATCGTCAAGCAAGAGATACCGATAGCGATACTCTGCTTAGAATGTTCGTTTGTATCGAACCATTGATTAAGCTTCATCTGGCTTCCAAGTGACATCTTTGAAGCTGTGTAGTAGTAATATCGTAAGCACTGCTATTGCAAAACTCAATATAGCCGCTCCGATCACATAAAGAGATCTTTTAGGTCTTGACTTCTGTACAGGAGTACTTGCCTCTTCGATCGTCAGCAATGCTTTGAATGGACTGTTGTAAGCAGCCTTCAATTGTTTGTATCGCTCCTTATCAAAACTCAATTGCTCCGAAAACTCTCGTTGCTCAACTTCCAAGTTTACAATCTTGGCAAGACCAGAGTTGAATAGGCTGAGTTGTTTTTCTACTTCTATAAGTTGTCTCTCTGCCCCAGATATTTTGGCTCTTACCACGGTGAGTGAATCTCTATACGTAGCATCGCTTTTGAATACTTCATACTTGGCTTTGTTGTTACTGAGGCCCGCTTTAGTATTAGACAGGAGTCTAGTCAGTATCTCACTCTGAGATTTTGTATTGTAGACACCGTACTTTCTTCTAGAGCTCGACAGACTATCGCTGAGGATAGTCATTTGATTTTGTTTGTCCTTAATATTAAGCTCGTACTTAGCGATTAGTTGTTGCTGATTTTCTTTGATGACTTGCTGTGCTATATCGTCTATCTTTTTTCTAGCATCATTAGCCATTTGAGCTGATAGTTCAGGGTTTTTATCCTCCATTGATAGCTCTAGCGCATCATACTTCGTCTTCTTGGTGTTGAAGTATTTATTAAATTTTTCCTGAATCTTAAATTTAGCTTTAGCACCCTCTGGGTCGATATCGTAGTGCTTATACAGATCATACTTCTCTATCAGGTAGCTCGATACGAGGTGAGAGTTAGCTAGACTGAATAATCGATCCAAGTCATTATCTGTACCGTAGTATTCTTGTTTTCGCTCTAGCGAACCTACCGGAGCAGGCTGTGCAAGATCAGGACTAGCAGCATAGAATGTGGTACTAGCTTGATAGTAGTTGGGCATTACCAGGGAGCATACAACTGCTACAAGGGTAGCAATAAGGCACGTCCATATGATATACTTTCGCTTTTGATACAAGAGGTGTAGTACCTCTACTAAGTGGTCGTTTTGTTTCATTTGTACACTTACATTGGGTAGTTATCAAGGTTTGATCCTTGACTGTGCTATCGACAATAACTCTTCTAGGCTTATCATCCGCAATAATAACGCCACAATGATACATGTAATTATGCCAATAGCTAAAGAAATCCACCATTGTATAGATGGGATGAATGTAGAAAAATATAAAATGGCAAAACTCAATATTGCAAATCCTACAATTGACAATATATCTTTCATTTGCCACTTGAGTTTAAGGAGTTTATTGGACAGGTATACTTGGCCTATTGTTGATAACCCTTGAGTAATAAGTGTTGCTATGGCAGCACCTACAGCACCGTACTTTGGGATCATTATTAGATTCATTATTAGATTCAAGACTAGGCACCCACCAAACAGCATATTGAGCGACCGTACCTTGCCAGTAGCCACCACACTACTACCGAATACATAAGCCACTGCAACACATATAAAGCTGCACATCAGATAGATCAGTACTTCACCAAACAATGCATCGGCACGATCATAGAATAGCGGTAAGATATCATCTCGATAGCATATAAGTGAGAATGATATCACGAGCGAAAATATTAAAATAGTCCTCAGCCCTAGTGACATGATCGGCATGACATCTTCTCGCTTGTGGATTATATGAGCGATCATAGGCAACAGCAACGCAGCGAATAAGTAAGCAAACATATTGGATGCCTCCATCAACCGATAACAGGCTGAGTAAGCACCTATCTGATAGCCGTTATCTTGTACTATTTGCTCCAGCATAATGATATCAATGCGACTATAAGCCGTCATCAACAAGAATATCAGAGCAAACGGAATCGTTTTAGGAAGTAACTCTTTGGCAAATTGAATAGAGAAACGGATACGATGAGTCGTCAATACCTTGGATAATACCATATAAGCTAACGTAAGACTGATGCATAGACTCACCGTCTGCGCATATACAAAGTACATGATATCAAAGTCATTTGCGTAAGCAGAGAAATACAATATATACCCCATAATGAATAGCAATAACAATCGATCCAATATCGACAATATACTATCCCATCGGTAGAGTCCATTGCCAGATACATTGCTACGCAGGTAGCTCATCAGACTAGTGAGGACTTGGTTGATGCCGATCCAAATAAAAAAGCTGAACATCTTCCAATCGTAACCAAGCACCATAAAACTGATCGTAATACTTACAAAGTATACGATCGCTAGGACACCCTTAAGCCCAAGTATATTGGAGACATAGTGAGTGGTGTCTTCACGTTTTTTGGCAATATATTGTAGATTGAATGAGTGTATGCCCACGTCGTTAAACATCTGAAAAATATAGCAGAGATTAAGGAAACTAATGTAGATCTCCCACTCTTGCGTAGTACTCATATTCTGTACCTCGGCATCGATACCAAAGATGTATAGCGGCTTCACCAATAGGTTGATGCCGACTAACAGAATGATATTGAGTAAAAACTCTTTTTTCATTAAATAGTGATCATTTTGTAATGACATCCGATCTTATTGATCTAAACGCCATTCTTTTTGTTTACATAATCTAAGATGCAAAGAAAGCTAATACAATTTAGAGAAAGTGGATTTTATGTTCGTCATGCCGATGTATATATTGATCCGTGGCGACCTGTCGATAAGGCCATCATCACGCATGGGCATAGCGATCACTCGAGGTCGGGTCACAA